>CAZLOM010000062.1:1840-12242 GCA_964561185.1 uncultured Piscirickettsiaceae bacterium | reverse complement strand
TGATGGAATCGGTCGAGAATTACGGAAGTAGAACAAGTGTTAGATCAGGTCATGGGTCCGGCAAAAGTCGTAGCCTTGCCGTCATCTCGTTATGGCACTTGTTGTGTTATGTCAAAAGCAACACAATGATCACAGCACCTAAGATTGAACAGGTGCGTAACGTGGCGTGGAAAGAGATTGCAGACGTTAAAGACCTGATGCTAAAGGGTTGTCATTCGTGGATTGTTGATTATATCGCTATCGAAGCAGAAAGGGTTTACATCAAGGGATACAAGGGGCAGTGGTTCATTTTCGCTAAGACCGCACCGAGGGGAAGTCCAGAAAATCTCGCAGGGATGCACAGGGATTTTTATCTCGTCGTAGCAGATGAGGCAAGCGGTATTCCTGACCCAAATTATGGAGTAATAACAGGGGCGTTAACGGATTATCGTAACAGAATGCTGATGTTATCACAGCCAACAAGACCGAGCGGCTTTTTCTATGACACACACCACAAGCTATCGACCAAAAACGGTGGCGTGTGGACGGCAATTAGGATGGATAGCAGGGATAGCCCTCTCGTTTCACTTGAGTTTGTCGAAGAGAAGAGGCAAGAATACACGGACGAAGAATTTACCATTAAGGTTTTAGGGGAGTTCCCTGAAGTCAGGGACGGTTATTTGCTTGGAAGACCGCAGGCAGAGGCTTGTATCGGTCGTGAGGTGATCTCAGGCAATGATGATAGTTTTGGTATCTTATTGTCGGTTGACGTGGGGGCTGGCGAATATCGTGATAAATCGGTTGCGGTGATTGCCAAGGTATCAGGGCATGGGGATTACGGGGATAACGCAAGGCGCGTGCAGATTGTGGATGTGCCACTCTATACGAACACGCGCAACCTTCAGGACTTTAGCGGTGACGTGATTCACGAAGCAGGCAGTTACAGCGGTTTAACGATTCTGGTCGATGCAGGGGGTATGGGTGTTGCCGTGTGCCAACAGTTAGAGGGGCAGTTAGGTGAGACAGTTAAGCGCATAAAATGGGGTGAGCCGTGTTTTATCAATGCCAATAAAGACCGCTTTTTTAACAAGCGTTCACAGGCAATGGTATCAGCAAGCAGGGCGGCTAAGGACGGCAGACTAGGGATAGCAAAGGGGCATTGGGTTAAAGACCTGTTAGATCAAATGAGCCGAGTTCCCTATCACTTTGACGAAAAAGCACGCTATAAAGTAGAAAGCAAAGAGGAAATGCGAAAGGACGGCATACCCTCGCCCGATATTTGGGACGCAATATGTTTCTGTTTT
This sequence comes from uncultured Piscirickettsiaceae bacterium, assembly GCA_964561185.1. GTDB lineage: Bacteria > Pseudomonadota > Gammaproteobacteria > Thiomicrospirales > Thiomicrospiraceae. The sequence continues at coordinate 10,959 of CAZLOM010000062.1, read as the reverse complement.
ATGGAAGGCGTAAATTACATGATTTACGAGGGTGATTTGAGTAGCAGTAGCAGTAGCAAAAAGGACGTTATTTCAACCGCAGATGATTATTTTGGAGCGGTTTAATTGGATAGCTAATTTCTTTTCTGCTTTCGGAAAATGCGGGTATTGTCGAGATGTTTTAAGATTAAAATCATGTCATTGAATTTTTAAGGCTTTAATCATGGAAACGGGAATCATTACCTACAATTTGAAAGAGCGTGGCAGAAAACACAGAGGGCAAGATCGCAATTTTAACGTAAAGCAGATAGCAGACACAATCAACGGTAACGAAGTTCAAGAGCGCGTTAAGAATCGGGATATGCACGGCTTTTACGGGCATTGGTCACGTATCAAGTTTGGCATGACACCGCGAGAGGGCATTATCGAGAATGGCAAGATCGTGAATGCCGAACCTGCTTTTGTAACTACACACCTACAAGCAAATTATGACGGTACAATTGAGCATAAAGCCCAGTTTCTAGGCACAAAATCGGGCGAGTTATCATACAAATTGTGGAAGTCTAAGGCAGGCGGTTTCTCAAGTGCAATCGACACGAAACGACCTGATTTTTTCGGTTTTGATTATGTGCTAGAACCGAATTACACTACAAACAGGGGTTATACCTTTGATAGCGTGTGCGAGGGCGGTATGTGTGGTGCGTTATTGCCAGACGAGATTGATCAAGCGATTTATGACGAGCAAATAGCAGGCACAATGCGATTGCTTGATAGTGTGCAACAATTCCAAGATTACGCCATGCAGGCAATCGAATCACTGCAAGCACAACAGGCACAGCAACAAGCTATCCAACAGGTTAAAAAGCAACAAGATACGCCTTTTATCAAGCCTAAGATGATACCAATAGGCGGTTACAAGCAGGTTATTCTTGATAGCGCAAGCCGTTTTAGGGATGATCAAGCAGTTGAGCGTTTCATGCGTTCACAATTTGGATTAAATCAAGATCAAGTCAAGAAGTCAGAGCAACAAGCAACACCTCCTGAGATCAAGGGAATTATGCGCTATTTGGGGATGAAGTCATGAGTATGTTTGACCCCGTTAAAATCGGTTTTGGCAATTACCTTGCACGGTTTTTTAATGATGCCTTGGTTGCTGATACCAAGGCGTTAGAATCGTTCAAAACAAGACCGCTTCATAAAGCCATTCTGATGTCACCCTCACGACTGATTGATATGGTCGATGATATGCTGATCAAGTACATGAAGTTAGAGAAAGACTCACTTAATGCTGTTCACAATGATTTACCCGTCATCATTTTTGCGATTGACCGAACCTTTACCCCAACAGGTAGATCGGGGGCGTATCAGGTTGCAGATAATCCAATGGTTACACTGCCAAACGACCCGAAAGAAAGGGCATTCAAACTGAAAACAATCAATGAAGATATGAGGGCGCAGGTTGTCATTTTTGCGCATGATCAAAATTCAGCTAGATCAATCGCAGGGCAGTTGATGCTTTATGCTGATGCACTGGCGAATCGGAATTTCGGTTGCGTGTTTCGGTTTAGCGGTATTGATGATGTGTGGTCAGCAAGGGTTGAAAGTCCCGACAATGCCGTTATGGCGATTCCATCAAACGCTAAAAACCTAACCATTATGACGGTTGATCTTACTATCAAGGCAGTTATCCCGATTTTTGAAGCACCAAAAGAAACAGACTTGCATGATGATAAGGGAGACCCGAATAACCCAGATGATCTCGCGGGCTGGTTGATGGTTGATTATGATCATCATAAAGAGACGTTTCTATATGAAAAATAAAATTGCGTTACAAGCAAACATATCAGGCTATGATGGAAAAGCGGTTACTTTGTTCGCCATGTACGACAAAAGTACGGAGATTTTAGTCGTCCATTCTATCGCTAAGGAGTTCATGCCGAATCGTTTTAATGACTGTCTTATGATCGGCAATGATGAACGCTACCCGATTGATTTTTATTTTAATGCTGATATGTTCAGGGATTCAGTGTCGGCTTATTTCAGCGTTAAACAATCACTATCGGTTGACGGTAAAAGCAATCGGCTTGTTTTTGGCGATAAAGCATTAAATGCCGACCCCATAAACTCGATTCAGCAAAACGGATATGATGAGAGAGGCGCAAAATACGCCTTTGATCACCTGAGTAATGCCCATGTTGCTACCCTTGCTTGTTGCTTTTGGGCAAGCCAAGTTATGGCGGTTGATATGGCTTTTGATGTGGCAGGTGAGTTATTGGGAGACGACTTAATCACGGTTGGTGGTGAAAAGGCATGGTATGAGCAGAGGGTATTTGTTCACGGATTCCAAGCTGACCCCCGTTATATTACCGAAGATATGGCAAAAGAAAGGTTGAGGGTTTATGGCACTGACGCATGATGTGAGAGTTGCAAGGGCTTTTTTTGATGCGGTTGCTGAATTTTCTCGAAGCGTTAAGCCGTGGTCTGGCGGTGTTGTTTATTACGAGACGAAGCCAGACGAAGTCTATGATCTGACGCTGGTATCTCGTAGAGTGTACGGCAATTCTTATGAGTATTTAGCGGTTATGGCTTGCGCTGGATTAAGTCACGTTGATGATGCTTTGCCAGTTGGTATCAGGCTTGCCATGCCTAACGAGATGATGATTATGCGGTTAAAGCGAGACACAGGCTTTGAGAGCAACCCCGAGATGATAGAGGGCGGTCGTCCCATGTGGTATTACGGCAACGGTGACGCAGTATGAGTGGGTGGATTGGTGTTGGTGGTAAAATCTCTGGTACGGTTGGTGAGGCAAAGTCTAGGGATTCGGTACAGGCTAGTTTAAGAAAAGAAGCTGAGGATAGGGTTGATTCGGTTATCCTGAGACCGTCTGATGTGAGCGGTCAATACGATGTTAGCCGTGCGTTAAAAACTACGCTTGGCGGAAGCATGAGACCGATAACCAGCGATGATCTGGTTGCGTTTGGCAAGAATATCAACACGGTTAAAGACCGATTCACTAAGGGTATCACGGCTAAACAGGTCATTGAGCTATCAATAACCGACCCAAAACGCTACACAGGCAAAGAATGGAAAGACCAAAGCGATATTGATAAGGCAAGAAAAGAGATCAGGCACGCAGTCCCCCATAGCGTTCATCATGGGCTTATCCGATTCATTACCCCGTCTGGCACTGATAAGGCAGGTCGTCATCATGTTGCTGTTAGATTCTTATCTTGGGGTGCGGCAATAGCAAGCCCGTCAAGGGATAAGGCAGGTAATCCCGATTGGCGAAAGACCGCTTTGTGGCTCAAAAATCAACCGCTCAAGTTTGATTGTGATTGCGGTCGTCATCAATTTTGGTTTCGTTACATTGCCACAATCGGGCAGTACAACGAGGGCAGGGCTGAAATGGGTTTTCCCAAAATTCGTAACCCTAGGCTCAATGGCGTTGCTTGCAAGCACGTTTTACGTGTCATGTCTGACTTGCAACAAGGTCATGCCTCTGTTATTCAGCTATTGGCAAAAGCATTAGAGAAAGCGCATAACGCAACAGACGGCACAGGCAAGACTAAGCGTGTCGCACCGACCAAAATGAGCCAAAAAGATGCTGAGAAAATGGCAAGCGGTAAAGGGCGTGAGACGATAGGTAAAGGCATTAGTGCTGATAAAGTTAAAATGAATAAGCCATCTAGTCAGACAAAAACGGCAAGGAAGACGCAGAAAACCAAGATTATAGAATCAAGTGGCGACAAAATTGATCTCAACAAAATAGCGGCTGATTTGGGTATTAGCATAGAACAACTTATGAAAAAATACGGGAAAGCATAACTATGTTGCATAACGTGCCAAAAGGCATTAACAGGCTGGCAAGAAATGTGATTATCAATCACCCAAACACATATAATGGTTATTGCGTCATTAAGAAGTTTGAGCAAAAGCCTGAAACATTCGGCTCGGTAGGAATCTTGTCGGTCGAGGAAAGCGATGATTATACTTTTGAGCTATTAGGTGAGTGTTTCGCCATGCAGGTGTTTGATGGTGGGTTCTCAAATTCTGGCATGAATGATGCCGTTAATGGCAATATACAGCCGATAGATGAATACCGCTTTATCATTGAGCCTGAGCATGAAGAAGGGCATGAATTGCATTTTTCGCTTAAAATCGGTGACATCTTAATGCTAATTCTAGGTTCAGATACCAGTAATGCTTATCAACCAGCCTATGAAATTGTCGATATTGAAACGGTCAACAACATACCGCCTTTCAGCGTTCGCTATGTTACTAACCGCAGGTCAGACCTTGATATAACTAAAGTTAATGGTGTGCTTGTGGGGTGATTATTTATTCAGATTCGGAAAACATCCCAAAGCCCTATATTTAATTGTCGGATAATCGCAAGTAATCCAAAAAGATTTTGGTTTTACTCAAAGTTTTATTACGACAAGGAAAGAGAAAATGTCACAATTTGTTTATGACGAAGAAGCTAACAAGGTAGCAGGGTTTGTTGGTAACTTACAAGAGGTTGTTGGTCAAGCGCACGCTACTTTTGATTCAGCATCATCAGATTCTATTTTCGGTGAAATGTTAAGCCGTGGCGACATTCCTGAAAAGTTACAAGTCCTGTTAGATGAAAGCAAGGGCGAAACAGGGGCGGTTTTAGCAAAAACGATTCTTGATTCGGTTGAGCTATACACTAAGGCGCACGGTCGTGAGCCAACCCCTGACTTGTTAAATCAAGCAATTCATTCTGCTTACGCCACAACCCATCAAGCACGCACTCAGTACAAGCTAGACAGCGCAAGCGCAACGACTGAACATCATGACCAAATGGGTATTGTTAATCCTCGCCCGATTGTGTCGATTTTAACCACAATGGGTAGCGCAATTCCTGTCGCATACTACTTGCCATCAGACATTGGCAACAACAAGGCGACACTAGCGATTGTGTCTAATCGCACTGCTAATGATTACGGTAGCTATGCTTACAATGATTCTCTCGACGGCACAAACTCAGGCAACACCTACGTTAATTCGGCTCGCGTTCACCAAGCCGATAGTGAAGACCAAAAAGCCTATGCTGGCAAAATCACCACATTGCAAGGTTATCAAGGCAATGAAGATCAGTGTAATCCTGAAGGAAAAACGGTTAAATTGTTACGTGGTCGATCTCTGGTTTATATCAACGGCAAATTGTGCGGTCGTGAGATTGATAGCAAAGGCGTGGGTGATTCGTCATTGTCTGGCACTTTCCACAAAGGCAGTACAGCGCACCAAATCTCAGGCAAGATCAATACCGACAATGGCGTATTTACGGTTAATGTGACCCCTGCCTTGGGTGAAAACGACAAGGTATTAGTAGAGGCGTTCATTGACTATGAGCGTTCAAGCGAGTTAACACCAAGCATTTTAACGGCTGTTGAAACATTTGATCTTCATGCGAATGCGTGGCGTGTGTTGACCAGTCAAACGATTGATTCTCGTACTCAAATGAGTAATGAATTAGGCTTAGACCCATACAGTCAGCAAGTGGTAACGGTTAATGCGCAATTCGGCAATGAGCGTCATTATGATGTCCTCAAAAAAGCCCGTCGCATGGCTCAGTCGAATCAAAAGGAATACACTTTTAACTTTAACCCTGCCGATCATGTTAACTCTCGTGTCGGTTTGATGCAGGCAGTCAGTGAAGCCAGTCATGATATGTTGTTGCGTACTCAAAACTTTGGTATCGGCACAATGTATGTGAACAAAAAACTTGCATCATTGATGCGTGCATTACCAACTGACATCTTCCAATCCTCAGGCTTGCCAGAGAGTGCAGGCATTTATCGTGTGGGTACACTTTTCGGTATTTATGACGTGTACTTTACGCCTAAAGTGGTTCGTGACGGTGAGATTTTGTGTATCGGTCGTGCTACTGATGTTGCTCGTAGCCCATTCGTTTTGGGTGACGCTGTACCTGCTACCGTTATCCCTTTAGCTGTTGACGGTAACTTAAAGTCAGGTGTTGGCTTCTACGCTCGCAACTTTACCAGCGTGAACCCTTACGCACCTTCTAATGAGGGTTGCTCAATCATTAACGTGTCTTTCACGACCAGCGTTTAATCAAGAGAGTATTGAAAATGATGCAGAAAATTTCTATTGGCGCACCGTCATTAAATGGCGGTGCTTGCGCCCATGAGCAGGCTAAGGCATTGGTGAGCTTGAAATATCCTTTCGTGTTCAAATTCACCAACAATATGCCACGTTCTTTGGCAATTCCGCAAGGCGTTGGCTTAACCATGATGCCACAAGGTTATGATGGTGACACGGTCGAGGTGTCGATTAAAAAGCATGATGAACTGTTGCGAGTGATTACCGATATTCAGGCGATTGCAGAATTGAACGAGTTTAAGAATGCGGTGTTTATGTCGTTTGATGATGGTTTGAGTGAGCAATCAGTTAAAAATGACCAGAATCAGGCAAAAAAACAACCGCAAAATCAGGCTAAATCACAGCCTCAACAATTAGCTGAGGAGTGATAAAACATGGCTGTTGCATTTACAAGACAGCTCGGGGCTGAATCTGGCGTTCAGCTCAACCCCTTGCGTGATAACTCTGAGTTACCCAGTGTTGGTGATAACTCAGATCAATGTTTCGGAATTATGATGCGTGCTACCCGTGGGCGCATTGATAAGCCTTTCAAGCTACATAAAGGTAATGTGTACCGTAAAATCGGGTTTGGTGAGCAGATTCGCGTTACCCGACTTAACGAGGCATGGGTTCATGTTGTTGAAGCCGTTAACTCAGGTACTTATGAAGCGATTATTCAGCGTTTGGTTAAACAAGATGAAGCTAAAATTCAGTGGATTGTTGTTTCTCAAGTTATTGATGATGAAACAAAAGCGGTATCTTATCAGTTCTCACTAGCAGATGAAGTACCTAGCGAAAATTTCTTATTGGCGGTTAAGCATTTAGACTGTTTCAATGATGGTTTGATCATTGAGTTAAGGGCTGATGAGAACAAGGTTGGCGGTGTTGTTAAAGACAATGATACGGTTATATTGCGATTACTTGACCCTAAAGACAAGGTTGCTATGTATGAGTTCAGCGGTAGCTTAATTCGCGGCAAGATGGATGACTCAGGTTCAAGCGCATACTTGCCCGATGTTATCCAGTCTCAAACGGATGCAGTAGAGGTTGAGACTGGCGATCAATTGGCAATTCCAGCAACAAGCCCTGCTTATGGTTATCACCCTTCAACGGGCAAAGAGTTAAAAATCCGTAGCGGTGTCATGATGTATTTTACGGAAGGTGGCACGGGTTATAGCTTGCAAGATTATCAGGCGGCACGCGAGAAGATACAATACACGCCACATAATTATGCTTATATCAGTTCGGGTGGCACTCGTGCGATTGCTCTGTTATCTCAGTTAGCACAGTTGGCTTTTGACACTAACCGCCAATTGCGTTTTGATATTGCGGGTGAGTTGAATGTCGAGGCGGCTATCTCGTTTGTTGAGCAGTTGAACATGGGGGCAAGCCCTACTTCTCATTTGATGCAAGCATTTTGGACACCGTTACGATGTGATGACCCATCAGGAATCAATGCTAAAGGCTATTTCGGTACAGCAACACTCAACATTGCCATTGCCAACTTGCGTAATGCTCAAACGAATGCGCGTGGTTTTGCACCAAAAAACTATCCCGTGGCAGGTCGTGAGTTCCCTATTAGACGGTCTCGAATTACTCAAATGGTTACGTTGCGTGACCCAGATTTGAATGCCTTAGCCAAGGCTAAAATCAACCCTGTTGTTTATGAGATTTACACTGGAGGCGGTCGTTATGTGTTCCGCGATTCTTTGACTTGTGCGCTGACTGAAACAAGCCTTAAAAAGCTGATTTCTGTCGCTGATATGTCAACCAGTATTGATAGTGCGGTTACAAATTTTGCAAAGGATATTACGCAACTCCCCATGAAAGTAGCGGTTAAGCGTATGCAAGATTTCTTAACGTGGCTGTTTGAAGGTGCTGAAGCCTCTGGTTGGCTCGTTCCTGCGATTGATAAATCAATGGGCGGTAAGGCATGGGTGCATGAGGTGAAGCCTAATGAAGCTCGACCAGCCGACCGCATGGATGTTAGTTACTCGTTGCGTTATGACGGTGTAGCGCGTCAGATTGTTGTTACACAAACTCTTGTGATGTAAAGGAATTTTTGAAAATGAATCAATTTAATAAAATGATTGCACAAGCTCTCACTGAGCCTAAAAAACTATTGGATGTTAAGTTGGACGGTGTTAACGCTCAACATGGTGGCGTTCAGTTCGATGCGGTAGATGATTTTGTGAGCAAGACCATGAAAGCCGATGTTATTAGCTTGGTTAAGTCGTGGGCTGAAACGGATGAAGATGATTTGGGTGATTCCGAAACATTGGCAGATCGTTTATTTGGCTTGATGATTGGCTTGATTGACGAAGACAAAGACGGTGAATTATCGGACGAAGAAGCGGATATGCTTGATGCTATCCGTGAAATTGCAAGCGATTATCTGGTTAGCGTTGGCGTTGATTCGGACGATGTCACTGCATTGCTTGATGATTGGGATGATGATGTTGCTGAGACAGTGGCAAGCATTGTTGCAGGCGATGAGCGCGATGTTTTGGACGCTGTTTTTGATGGGGCAAGTGATCTTAAAAGCTACATGGACAAAAAACTTTCAAAATGCACAAAAGTCACCGCTTTTCGTCATGGCAAAAAGACGATTGTTCATGAATGCCCTAAAGGAATGTTCAAGCTGACTTCTGATCAGAAGGCAGGGCTTAAACTTGGGGAAGATCATAAAAATTCACCAGATGCAAAGAAAAGTTTCAGGAAGTCTATGGCGGCACGTAAAAAGGCTGGTTTTGGTCGTCAGAGCTATTCAGATACTGCCCCTAAAAAGTAACGAGGTGATACATGGATGATTATGAAAATATTGATCTCGATGCCGCATACAAGAACGTAAAGGCGGTTCGTGATGGGAAAGTGGTAATGCTTAAAAAACGCATTTCTGGAAAGGTTGCTTTATCACCAAAACAGAAAGCGGCATTAGCAAAAGCAAGGCTAAAAGCTCATTCTGGTCTTGCTAAGGCGCATTTTGCCAAGTCTATGAAAGTTCGTTCTAACA
>CAZLOM010000062.1:0-1740 GCA_964561185.1 uncultured Piscirickettsiaceae bacterium | reverse complement strand
CATTCTGGTCTTGCTAAGGCGCATTTTGCCAAGTCTATGAAAGTTCGTTCTAACAGTGGCTTGTAATGGCAATCCTGTCATCAAAGTGGGATAAACTGCACGATTCGCTTATCGCTCGATTCTATGAAGTCGATAAAAGCGGTAAGCGAATCAGCGCAAACGAAGTGCGTGCGCCATTAACTGAATCAACTATGGATTTGACGCTAAACTGGCAATCCCCTTTTGAGAACATGGGGGCTGAATCAAAAGCCCCTGCTCTTTTGGCGATGCTACAATCTGGCTCATTACAGCCTGTTATCACGGCATTAAAGCCTAGTGGTTCTGCTGATGTTGCGGCAGGTGAAGCGCAAAAATCCGCTTCATCATCCAATTCTTTTATCACTCAATTTGAGGGTAGAAGCGGTATCACAAAGCTAAATTCTACTCAGATTTTCGTTGGTATGCCCCCTGTTAAATTTACGGTTAATGCGCTTTTTAGGGCGTGGGAAAATCCAGCCGAGGAAGTATCAGCTCCAGTTAATCAGTTGATTGAATGGGCGTTGAGCAAGGAGTTATCCCCAGATGGTGCGGTTGTAAAATCAATTGAACACGCAAAAGGAAATGGTGATTCTGCGGTTGAGATTCTGATGCCCTCTCTCACGCCTAGCCTTGTCTGCATGGAATACAAGGGCAGGGTTTACTCGCCCCTAGTTATCGAAAGCATCGGCTACCCTATGGACGCTCCCAATGATGGAAACGGTCATCATACCTATCAAAAAATTCCTATGACATTCGGCACACTAACTGCCATTGATCGCAAGGATTGGGCTAACTCTGATTGGAGACTTTAACGACATGATCAATATCCCTTTATTACGCTTGCGTAGCGGTTCGGTTCAGCTTAACGAGTTGACGATTGAGCAATCATTAGCATTGGCGGTGATTCCTGCTGGTTATTTTGAGCAAGGCATTAGCCGATTTATCACAATGTCATGCCCCGATTGCGACCCATTAAAAATGACGGTCGAAGATCGCATGATGCTCGTTGCTCATTATCTGGCATCGACTGGCGAAAACCCTGATTTTGCGATTGGTAGGGCGCATTTCAGCGATTATCTGATAGGTGACGAAAATAGCAGGGTTGATCTTGTTGAGATCGGGGATATTGACGGTGATTATTGGTTGTGCCGTACTTTAACGGGCGAGTTTTCAGAAGCGATTGAACGCCTGCAAGGTGAAACAGGATTACCGCCACGGGTTCACTGGACGATTGGACGATTAGCAAGCCAATTGTATAGAAAAGACGAAAGCCTTGAGATTGATGATATTGATTTATGGCTTAAAAATCGCATGGCAGTGTTCTCTAAATACCCTGAATCTAGCTTTATGATGCTTTTCTCTGCATACCAGCACGCAAGGGTAGGAATGCGTCATCTATTCATTATCGAGAACGATGATAAGGGTATCGTGGCAATGCCAAAGGAGGGCGTGACTGATTATCCAGCCGCCCGATTTCCTGTTGACACCTGCATCAGCGACTATGTTAAAACAATGGCAGGATGACCTAGAAGACACCATGTCATCATTGGTGATTTACGGTAATTGCTCAGTCAATAACGCCCTATCGACCAAGCTATCAGACGCTCAAGCCTTCTTTAAGTCAAAAAGTTTTGACGGCTTCAAGAAAGACAGGGAATCAAAGAACAAGCTACAAGTTGGCGTTATCAACGGCTTAAACAATGTCATTCGGGCTATCAATGT
>CAZLOM010000061.1:0-12394 GCA_964561185.1 uncultured Piscirickettsiaceae bacterium | reverse complement strand
AAAACGGCACAGCTATACCAAGCTGTTGGCAGTATTTGGCAATGTCAGCATCGCTATCAACCATTGCCTGATCAATGGCTTTGAGTTTGTTAGCAACGTCGGTTAAATCAATCGCTTCTTCCGCCTCAAAGGTATCGACATAACGAGGAATATTCAGGTTGTAGTCGTTGCCTTTAATCTCATCTATGCTGGCAAGATGACTGTATTTTTCAATGCTGGCACGGCTTTGATAGGTGCTGATGATTTTCTGAACGTGATCATCAGTCAGTTGATTTTGTGTCTTCACCTTCTCAAAATCATTAGAAGCGTCAACAAACAGAATATGCTCACTGTCTTCGCGACACTTCTTGAACACCAAAATACAGGTCGGAATGCTTGTACCGTAAAAAATATTGGCAGGTAGCCCAATCACTGCATCAAGATAGTTCTTATTGGCAATCAGATACTGGCGAATCTTACCTTCAGCACCGCCACGGAATAACACCCCGTGCGGCAACACCACTGCCATCGTACCATTGTCATCTAACTGATAAATCATATGTTGCACAAACGCAAAATCTGCCTTAGATGCTGGCGCAAGCACCCCATACTGACTAAAACGGTCATCGCTTAAATGTAGCGGATTCGCCGACCAGTTAGCTGAAAATGGTGGGTTGGCGACAATGGCTTCAAAGCGTTTGTCGGTGTGCTGTGGGTGCTCTAAGGTATCTTCTTGCTTGAGGTCGAATTTACGGTAATGGACATCGTGCATGATCATGTTCATACGCGCCAAATTGTAAGTGGTACGATTCATTTCCTGACCGTAGAAATTCGTCACATCTTGAACTTCTTTTGCCACACGCAACAGCAAAGAACCCGAGCCACAGGTTGGGTCATAAACAGACTTGAGTTTGGTTTTGCCATTCGTGACCAGTTTAGCAAGAATTTTAGACACCTGCTGAGGCGTGTAAAACTCACCTGCTTTCTTGCCTGCACCGCTGGCAAATTGGGCAATTAGATACTCGTAGGCATCGCCCAAAACATCTCGTTCGGTGTTGCGTAATTCAAAGTTAATCTGGTCGAGATGGAACAAAACCTTAGCAATGAGCGTGTTCTTCTGCGCTTCGGTTTTACCTAACTTAGTGCTGGTTAAATCCAAGTCTTCAAATAAATGCACAAAATCGTCTTCGCTTTCATGTCCCATGGTGCTTTGTTCGATGTTGCGTAGGATTTTGGTTAAGTCTTCGAGAATGAAATTATTATTCTCAGCGTTACCACGGTCAGCAATACTGCTAAATAACTCAGAGGGTTTTAAGAAAAAGCCCAACTGCTCAATGGCTTCTTCACGAATGGCTTCAAGATACTCCTTGCCCTCATCGCTTTGCTCATCAAGCGCAAGATAGACAATGTCATCTTCTGCCAAAATAGCATCAGCGTAGCTTTCCATCTTTTCAGACAGATATTTATAGAAGATAAAACCCAGAATGTAATCACGAAACTCATCCGCGCCCATCTTACCGCGCAGGGTATTGGCAATGTTCCAAAGCTGTTGTTCGAGTTGCTTCTTTTGTTCTTCGCCCATCTTAGCCATCCGTTGATTGTTGATGGGGGCATTTTAACACAGGGCTAGATAGCAGCAAGTGTTATCAAACTGCTGTTAAGCGGTTTGTCATGATGCGCAGTCAATCAGCCTGTTTGTGAGACCTGACAATAAGATGTTGAAGATCTTTGTGTTTCGGTTCCAACCGAAACTAATAACTTTGCATTCTTTTCATGGTTCAATTGTACAACAACCAAAACAATTCTGTTAAACTTGCTTCGCAAGCGGCTTATATCTCGCCCTGAAGGTGGAGTTTTACGCCGCAACTGATAAAACTGTCCGACGTGTTGAAATAGAGGATACCTTAACAATGAGCAAACACAGACCACAAACCTATCCAGGACTCGATAACGATCAGTGGGGGGGATTCACCCATACAGGCGAAATTATTCGTAATGCGCGTATTTTTGGTTTAATTCCTGAAACCGAAACCTGCCAAGGTTGGCGCATGGATCAAATTGAAACATTATGGGATCAGGTCAATGATTATTGGGATAAGCATGGTGCACAAGCCAGTAACCTACCCCCTGAAGTGTTTGCTGTATTTGAACGCACACATGGCGAAGCCCTAGAAAAAGCCAAAGCCATGGGCTGGACACCCGAAGACTGGCTCACCGCATCTGACTTTGATGGCTGGATCAAAGAAGAAGACTTAGATTCACTTGTACCACCAGAATGGTTAGAGCGTAGTGAACGGCATCGGTAATCTTCTATTGAGAATAAACAACCCAGCAAGTCTGGGTTATTTATTCTCGTTGCAACAAAAGATCACTCACAACATCCTTGGAATTTGCGATGAATGATGATGCACAATCGGGCTTTTTTTGCGCATATCGAGCAAATAGCTAAAGCGTGCTTCAAAGTTGAGCAATTCATCCTCGACGGTAAATCGCCAATTATACAACCCACTTAACGCAAACAAATCCGTTTCGATGGGTTGAACGGTGAGTGTTTTATCATGCAAAATAATGCTCAACCCTTCCCTTGCGCCCAGACGCTCGAAATAATCCCGTAATTGCTCAGGCGTTTTGAGGATACGGTTAGAAAAAGTCGGAATAAGCACTGCTTTTTCATCGTACAAGGATAACAGCAGTTCGACATCTGCCGTATTCACGCCTTGCATCCATAGCTCTATGACATCATTGGGCATATTCATTATCTTGTCCTTTTTCGATTGAGTGATATAAAAAAAGCGAGAATTTCTCGCTTTTTGATTGGGATGTTATTTCGTCAACGACATAAACAGCTGAGGTAACTTCTCTGGTAATCGTTGGACGTTATCAACGACTGCATACATTTTTTCGCCAAAAATGCGCGATACATATGTATCGGCATGCGGGTCTAAACTGATGCAGTAAGAAGTCACGCCTTGAGATTTCAATTCTTCGACCGCTTTTTTGGCATCAAAACGCAAGTGCTGCGGATCATCGACATCAATGTCAGCTGGTTCGCCGTCGGTAATCACCAGCATCAGTTTTTTCTGCGCTGTCTGCTTACCCAAGTGTTTACCTGCATGACGCATTGCCGCGCCCATACGGGTCGATAATTGCCCCGTCATGCCTGCCAAACGGGCTTGTGCATGCTCATCCCACGATTCAAAATAGTCTTTGAAACGATAATACTGCACATCATGACGCGAGTCGGACGCAAAGCCATGCACCGCAAAGCGGTCGCCAATACCATCCAACGCCCAAGACAACAACACCGTCGCTTCTTTGGTCAGTTGTAAAATGCTCTTATCGCTCCCACGCACCAAATCGTTGGTCGATTGCGACAAGTCCATCAGCACCATCACCGCCACATCACGATGTTTTTGGATGCGACGCATCTGGATACGATCATCAGGGGTAGATCCCATACGAATGTCGATCATGGCACGTACAGCGGCATCTAAATCGAGGTCATCGCCTTCGGTTTGTTTGCGTTCGATTTGCAGTCCACGCGGTTGTAACATATCAATAATATGCTTTAAGCGCGTGGCAACACCCTTATGCTCACGCAAAATACGATCAATCTCATCACGATCACCGCGTGGCAAACGACGCTCGTACACCGTTGCCCAATCGGGACGGTGAACTTGCACTTGATAATCCCATTCGTGATAATGGAAAGGCCCTAACACAGGCTCTTTGCCTTCCATGTCGTTCCAGCTTTGTCCGTTATCCTCGTAAGGGAATAATTCAGTGCTTAACACCAAAATTTCACCATCAGGATCAATATCGCCCGTCATTTCGGTGTCGATTTCATCCACAAATTCCATCACGTTGACATGACGACGCTTCGCACGCTGACTGGCAGGCGTATAGCTTTTGCCATCGCCTTCCCAATCGAGTTCGGCAAATTCCCAAATAAAGCGGTTATCATCACGATAAACAATCGGCAAGCCTGCCATCACCACCGACGACAAGCGTGCTTGCAGTTTACTCAGCAGTTGACCGCAATAGGTCACACCCAAATCCCACGCCATCTGATTGTCATCGGCTTTGGTTTGCATGGCTTCGCGGAAACGTGCAATCCAATCGCGCTGTAATTCCGTGGGTGCGACAAATTCCTCGTCCAATAAACCACGACTGAGCAGTAACAAATCCGCTAAAAACGGATCTTGCGCTTGAATCTGCACTGGTGTTGGCATCAAAGATAACCACAGATTTTTCAATCCGGGGAAACGCGCAATGGCATTGGCTTCAACCCGCGCATCCTCAAACACCGCCACACAAATACGCTGAAACATATTCAGATTATCCGCCTGAATGGCCGCTTTGGTGTACATAATGTGCGCCGCCGTGTGCGCGGCAACGGCACGATAGACTTCCATGCCAGTTATGCCATCGACATCATCGTAAGCATCGGGAACAAATACCGCACCCTTTTCGATGTAGGGTTTATAACCTTCTTTGTTTTCGTAGTCGCCAGACGTGGGACGCAAGTAAAACTCTCGATTCCAAAAAGCACGCAGATACATTTGCAATTTACGCTGGGCATCAACAAACAATACCCCTCGACGCTGAGCCTGAATCATGCTGTGTGCATCGGCAGACTCTAGCGAAAAGTAAGCAATCTGTGCGGTAAAATCACGACGATAGGTTTCTGCCCCATACATCACCCAACGACGCAATCCTCCTAAGGTGAGCAGGGTCAACAAATGATCGACATGCGCCAAGAAGGGACGCAAACCACGTGGTGCTAAGGCTACCATGCGCTCGAGCAAACTCAGATAGCCCTTAAAGACCGCAATATCGCCCAAGCGTTTAGAAGCCATCGGCATACTCGACACCATCAACGCCAACACAGGGCCCGAGGTTTGCGAGGCAAGTTTGAGCAATACCAAGACGATTTCACCCACCGCATCTTCACCAATCTCTCGCGCCACCTCTGGCATGTTTTCGAGATAAGAAACGAGTAAATCTTCACCTTTGCCCAAATTACATAAGGCACTAACACCATCGAGATAAGTCTGTACACCATTGGGAGACATCACGCGCTGGGCTTCTTCAATGCTACCAATCAGCGCATCCTGCACAAGGTGTGATTTTTGCGCACATTTTAAGTCGGCAATAAAAGCTTGAATATCAATTGACATAATTCTTTCTCCGAACGGGAAATCACCCTCATCCTAGCCTTCTCCCACAGGGAGAAGGAACAAGGTTTATTACTTATGCACTTATTTGATTAATCCCCTCTCCCTGTGGGAGAGGGTTGGGGTGAGGGTTTTAGAAAAAGGTTGCAATCGTCGCATCTAAAGTATCACGAATATCCGCATCATCGGTAATCGGACGCACCATCGCCATCTTACACGCCGATTTGGCTTCCACGCCCTTAGCGATCAACTTAGCCGCATAGACACACAAACGGGTCGAAATGCCTTCATCCAAACCATGCCCCTTGAGGTTACGCGCACGTTGCGCAATCTGCACCAACTTTTCAGCATCAGCCAAACTCACGCCACCTTCACGACTGATCACTTTTGCTTCAGTCACTTCGCTTGGGTAATCGAAATCAAACCCAGCAAAACGCTGTTTGGTTGATTGCTTCAGATCTTTCATGAGGTTTTGATAACCAGGGTTGTAGGAAATCACCAACTGAAAATCAGGATGCGCTTCAACCAACTCACCTTTCTTGTCGATGGGCAAGGTACGACGATGGTCAGTCAAGGGGTGAATCACCACCGTGGTATCTTGACGCGCTTCAACGATTTCATCGAGATAGCAAATCGCGCCCATACGTGCCGCTAAGGTCAAGGGACCATCTTGCCAACGTGTACCGTCTTTATCTAACAACCAACGACCGACCAAATCTGCCGCGGTCATGTCTTCGTTACACGCCACCGTAATCAGCGGTTTACCCAAACGATACGCCATGTATTCAACAAAACGCGACTTACCGCAACCTGTCGGTCCTTTGAGCATCACAGGCAAACGGTTTTCATAAGCGGCTTCGTAAAGCGCGATTTCATCCGCTTGAGGTTCGTAATAAGGCTCTTTGGTCACACGGTATTGAGCAAGTAAATCAGACATGATGGCTCTCCTAGGTGAAAGAAAAATAATTTTTTATCAGTGACAAGACACTCACTTAATCTAATCAATACCTTGTCACTGATAAAAACCCCAAACACTGCGGCTTGGGGTTAAATTAGCATTTATTGTGCAGCGACAATAATTACCTGCTAGAGGTTAATGCGTCGGTGAGCGACGATGAGTAGTAGGCGCAAGGAACACAGAACAAGGAGTGTACATAAAGTACATGACGCAGTTCGAGTACCGAGGCAACAACCTAATCATGTCGCGCAACCAGCATTAACTTATTTTGTGTTACCACGGTAAATAACCATCGAAGCACCTTGCGACTGCTTGAAGTTATCGTAACCGATCAAACGAACGTGATTACCGGGATTCGCATCTTTACAGGCTTTGCATTCGCCCAAAATGGTATCTATGTCTGTTTCGCCGAACAAAGGCAGTTTCCACATATACCAGTAGTTGTCCATTAGGTATTCTGGTTCGATATGTTCTACCGCTGGGTTCCAGCCTTTAGAAACAATATACGCCACTTGCTTACGGATCTCATCGTCCGTCATCGCTGGCAAGTAAGAGAAGGTCTCGAACTTACGAGTTGATGGGTCAGACAAACGTGACTTGTAATCTTGCATTTCGCTCATTTTTTCACCTCAATTAGTTAGTTGTGTCGTTCACTATGACAAAACAAGTTGTTTTATTTATGCGCCACATCAAGTTTGTCAACTGTGTCGAATTCGAAACGGATTTCTTTCCAAGTTTCTAACGCCACTTTCAACTCTGGGCTAGACTCACCCGCTTTACGTAGAATGTCGCCACCGACTTTCTCAAGCTCAGCACCTTCGTTACGCGCTTTAACACAAGCCTCAAGTGCCACACGGTTCGCACAAGCACCTGCCGCATTGCCCCATGGGTGACCCAATGTACCACCACCGAACTGCAATACAGAGTCATCACCGAAGATATTGACCAACGCTGGCATATGCCATACGTGAATACCACCAGAAGCAACAGGAATCATACCTGGCATGTAGCCGAAGTCTTGATCGAACATGATGCCACGTGAACGGTCTTCTTTCACGAACTCTTCACGCATAATGTCGATCCAACCCAAGGTTGCTGTACGGTCGCCTTCCAACTTACCGACAACCGTGCCTGAGTGCAGGTGATCGCCACCCATCAAACGTAAGATTTTCGCCAATACGCGGAAGTGGATACCGTGCATTGGGTTACGGTCGATTACGCCGTGCATTGCGCGGTGAACGTGCAACAAGATGCCGTTTTCTTTACAGAACTTCGATACCGATGTATGCGCCGCAAAACCAGCCGTGATATAGTCAGTCATGATGATCGGTGTACCGATTTCTTTCGCATATTCTGCACGCTTGATCATTTCTTCTGCGTTAGCCGCTGTTACGTTCAAGTAGTGACCTTTACGCTCGCCTGTTTCACGCTCTGCTTTTTCGATTGCTTCTTGACAGAAGTCAAAACGCTGTTTCCAGTTCATGAATGGCTGGCTGTTCACGTTTTCATCATCTTTGGTGAAGTCCAAACCACCACGTAATGCTTCATATACCGCACGACCGTAGTTTTTAGCAGATAGACCCAGCTTAGGCTTAATGGTACAACCCAACATCGGACGACCATACTTGTTCATGATGTCACGTTCGACTTGGATACCATGCGGAGGACCATCACAAGTGGTGATGTACGCCAATGGGAAACGAATATCTTCTAAACGAATCGAACGCAATGCCTTAAAGCCGAATACGTTACCAACCAATGACGTGAACACGTTTACAATCGAACCTGATTCAAACAAATCAATCGGGTAAGCGATAAACGCATAGAAGGCAGTATCGTCACCAGGTACGTCTTCAATTGAGTAAGCACGACCCTTGTAGTAATCCAAATCGGTCAACAAATCCGTCCAAACAGTTGTCCAAGTTCCTGTCGAAGACTCAGCCGCGACTGCCGCCGCCACTTCTTCACGGTCAACCCCAGGTTGAGGGACTACTTTAAAACAAGCCAATACATCGCTCTCTTTTGGCGTGTACTCAGGCATCCAGTAGGTAGCGCGGTATTCTTTTACACCAGCGTTATACTTCTTAGCCATTCGGGTGCTCCTTAGATGTAAGAATAAAAAACTCAAAAAGGCGTGGTTGACGACAAGCGTTTTCCACGCCCCGGATCACTTCTGATCACCACGAGATGCAGTTTACCCAATGAAAACACCAAATAAAAATCATTATTTTTAATAAAAATGATAGATAAAAACCTATACATAAACAAAAAACCATTACAAAATCAGGCGGAAAAACACCCTAAAATTCATAAAATAAGTAGCTAAAAAAACGCACAAAACAACCAACACAATGAAAAAAACATCACCAAAAAAAACCAACCCTTTGAAAAATAAAAATAAAAAATAAAAAATACACATCCTCATTTATCCATATATAAAAAGCTCTAGAAACCATAGATAATGATCTATAATCATCATCAAAAACAATTGCTAGACCTTCACCGAAAAACCATATAAAATCTACGGCATAACAGGCTTATACCTGTTTACCCCTTACCTTGACGAACAGGACTGCTTTTGATCACCACAAATCGCTAGCATTCTGATCGTCATCCTTTTCCACACTCAATTTAGAGGATTTTATATGGATCAGTCAGGACGTTATGCAAATCTAGATCTTAAAGAAGCGGATCTGATCAAGGGTGGTAACCACATTCTTGTTGCTTACCATATGACACCAGCACATGGTTATGGTTTCTTAGAAGTAGCGGCTCACGTAGCGGCGGAATCTTCTACAGGTACTAACGTAGAAGTTTCTACCACTGATGATTTCACCAAAGGTGTTGATGCACTTGTTTATGAAATCAACGAAGCAACTGGCTTAGTTAAGATTGCTTACCCATTAGACTTGTTCGACCGCAACCTCATCGACGGTCGCATGATGATCGTTTCTTTCCTTACTTTGGCGATTGGTAACAACCAAGGTATGGGTGACTGCGAATCATTACAGATGCAAGATTTCTGGGTTCCACCACGCGCGGTTCAGCTATTTGACGGTCCAGCAAAAGACATTTCTGACCTATGGCGTATCCTAGGTCGTCCAGTACAGGACGGCGGTTACATTTCTGGTACCATCATCAAGCCAAAATTAGGCTTGCGTCCAGAGCCATTTGCAAAAGCGGCTTACCAATTCTGGTTGGGTGGCGACTTCATCAAGAATGATGAACCACAAGGTAACCAAACTTTCTGCCCAATGAAGAAAGTGATGCCATTGGTTTATGATTCAATGAAGCGTGCGCAAGACGAAACGGGCGAAGCTAAGTTGTTCTCTGCAAACATCACCGCTGACGACCACTTCGAAATGTGTGCTCGTGCTGACTATATCCTAGAAACATTTGGCCCAGATGCTGACAAGGTTGCTTTCTTGGTTGACGGTTATGTTGGTGGTCCAGGTATGATCACAACAGCGCGTCGTCAATACCCTAACCAATACTTGCACTACCACCGTGCTGGTCACGGTGCGGTGACTTCTCCATCTTCTAAGCGTGGTTACACGGCTTACGTATTGGCTAAAATGTCACGTTTACAGGGTGCGTCTGGTATCCACGTGGGTACAATGGGCTTCGGTAAAATGGAAGGTTCTAATGATGACCGCGCTATCGCTTACATCATTGAACGCGACAGCTATACTGGTCCTTACTTCCACCAAGAATGGTACGGCATGAAGCCAACAACACCAATCATCTCTGGTGGTATGAACGCGCTACGTTTACCAGCATTCTTTGCTAACTTAGGTCACGGTAACGTCATCAACACAGCTGGTGGTGGTTCTTACGGTCATATCGACAGCCCAGCGGCTGGTGCTAAATCGCTTCGTCAGGCATATGAGTGCTGGAAAGCAGGTGCTGACCCAATCGAATGGGCGAAAGAGCACAAAGAATTTGCTCGTGCGTTTGAATCTTTCCCGAAAGATGCGGACAAAATCTACCCAGGTTGGCGCGAGAAGTTGGGCGTTCACAAGTAATTCTTGTAACCTCCAACCGAATAATCCAGAGCCTCGGCTCTGGGTTATTTCTGAATGGTTTTGCTTCTAAAATCATCCAGAAATAACAACATATTTCACGGTTCACCAACCTCAAGAGGCTAACATGATGAGCAATACTTCGAGCGATTTCGATATTAACCAATACTTGATTACAGAAGAACCCTTTTATCAAGCCCAAGGCAATGAAGTTTCCTTGTACGAGACCGCATACAAAAGCCGTATGCCCGTCATGGTGAAAGGACCAACGGGTTGTGGTAAGTCTCGCTTCGTTGAATATATGGCGTGGAAACTTGGAAAGCCCATTATTACCGTTGCTTGTAACGAAGACATGACCGCTTCTGATTTGGTGGGTCGTTATTTGCTTGATGCTAATGGCACCCGTTGGGTTGATGGTCCGCTAACCCTTGCCGCTCGTCATGGTGCGATCTGCTATCTGGATGAGATCGTTGAGGCACGCCAAGACACTACCGTGGTGATTCACCCCTTAACGGATCACCGTCGTAATTTACCCTTAGACAAAAAAGGCGAATTGGTTCAGGCACACCCAGACTTTCAATTGGTGATTTCTTACAATCCCGGTTATCAAAGCCTGATGAAAGACCTCAAGCAGTCAACCAAACAACGCTTTGCGGGTATGACCTTTGATTACGCGCCTGCTGAACTTGAAACCAGTATCTTGGCAAGAGAAGCTGGGGTTGATGCGTCGATTGCGACAGGCTTAGTGAAAATTGCGGTTACGGCACGTAACTTGAAAGGTCATGGCTTAACAGAAGGTATTTCAACACGCTTGTTGGTGTACGCGGCAAGCCTGATTCGCAATGGCGCAAATGTACGTGAAGCTTGTATCATGGCATTGGTAGAACCCATCACGGATGATGCCGATATTCGTGCGACCTTGATTCACGCTATCGACTCAATTTTTGCTTAATCTCTCGCTTTTCAGACAAATCTAACAAATTCCTCGGCTCACTGCCGAGGCATGGGGTGTGCTATATGAGCGAACTCGCCAACTACCGCGATCAATTTAATTGCAGTTTCCCACAAGCCAAAACCGTTTTTGAAGCCTGTATCACTCGCGCCTTACAAGTGCTGAGTGCAGAAGGCGTTGCACGATATCTCGATGGCGCAGGTCGCATTTGTCGCATGGGTCGTGGGGTTGAGCCTGTGTTGGTATTTTTAGAAGAAGCACCCGAAATTGCTCATGTCCTCGGTGAGGCGATACTTCAAGACATCATCGACTTTACCCTTAAACTCAACAAATCCCCCAATAGCAAAGCCATTGTGCCTTTTTTACAGAGTTTATCACCCGTCGCGCAAAGGCTTGAATCACAACCCTCAATGACAGTCTATTTGCACTTAGTGATTGATACCATGGAAGCCACTACACCGTCCATTCATGGGTTTCATAGCATCATGAACAGCCCTTGTTTGATTGAGCTTTTAGAAAATGCACCTCGTGTATTGCAAACACTGTCGCTATCGGGAATGAAAAATTGGGTGGACTATGGCGTGAAAGCGCACGCACATCACCCCGAAAATCAACAAGACTACTTTGCCTTGCGCTCACAAGACAGTTTAGCGGTACTGCAAAGAGAAAGACACGGTACCTTGTTGGTCGATCAGTCTCGCCAGTTAGATGCCATTCTCAAAGCAATGTGGAACGAAGACATAATGATCGTTCCCTACCCTACGCTACTGACAGAGGAAATCGAGCAAAAACCCTATATTGATGACATGGGGATTCGTGCGCCTGATCTCTATGATGACTTCAAGGATGTGTCAGGAATTGATCGTTACCGCGCCTTAATCGCTCATATCGCGGCACACAAACGCTATTCTACGCGCGTTGTTGCTGATAATTACAGCCCGATGCAACGCTACGCCATCGAAATATTTGAGGACAGCCGTGTCGAAGCCTTGACCTTACGTGATTATCCTGGATTACGCAAGCTGTGGATAAAATTACATCCTAGACCTGAGGAAACGGCCTGTAATGAAGCGGACACCTCTTGTTTACGTCATCGTGCAACCATGCTGTCATACAGCATATTGAACCCACATCATGGTTACACCAACCCTGTGATTTTGGAATATGTAGAAAAATTTCACGCCATGATGGCGCAAGAAAAGACCAGCACAAGGGATGCCGCCGACCTAGCCATTAGCTTTGTC
This sequence comes from uncultured Piscirickettsiaceae bacterium, assembly GCA_964561185.1. Lineage (GTDB taxonomy): Bacteria > Pseudomonadota > Gammaproteobacteria > Thiomicrospirales > Thiomicrospiraceae. Next base: position 62 of record CAZLOM010000061.1, on the reverse strand, counting down.
GCACGCACCCGTCGTCAATCAGACGCTTTGCCCAATATTCATTTCGATGATACCGAAATTGA
>CAZLOM010000060.1:0-12394 GCA_964561185.1 uncultured Piscirickettsiaceae bacterium | reverse complement strand
GAACTCTCAGTTCGTTGAGCCAATCATTATAACTAACTCTTTTTCAGAAGTCAAAAGCTTTTTCAAACTTTATTTTCAACTTCTTTTCTTCTCTACTGCCGTGCAGCGAGAAGATGAATTATAGGGAAGTGCCGCGATCTTTGCAAGCACTTTTTCATAAAAGTTTTGAAGAAACCATAAAAAGACAACAAAAACAAAGATCACTTCCCTTTCAAGTATTGCTCATCCGTGAAAGTACTTACCCAGTTAACACGATAAACAACCAAAATGGTCATAATAAAGCCATTAATAAATGCCTCTGGTGCCGCCATCATCGGCAACATAGGTAAAAACTGATAAGACAATCTATCCCAACCAATCACATTACCAGACACCAATACAACACTAAGCACCAATACCGTGATGATCATCGCTAACGCACCAACCAAAAACGCATTTAGAAAGGTATAAACAAAAAAATGATGCGGTAAATAACGGTAACTGATCTTCAAAGCCACCCAAGTGACGGCTACGGGCGTGCCAGCTAAAACAACCCAGTTCATCCCCAAGGCATCCCAACCGATTGAACCTAAGAAGCCGAAAGCAATCATCACCAATGCCAGCAACATGAGCGCAAACTGCCACCCAAACATGAGCGTAATAATGGTTGCACCAATAAAATGAAATGACAAACCAGGACCAATACCCGCCTTAACACTCCATAATGCAAAAACAAGCAAAACTGCCGCAAGAAAAACGCCTTGAGCCTCGCGATCACCTATTACCTTATGCCAAGGAGCGGTTTTAACCGCAATGCCCAACAAAAGCAGTGCAAACCCCCACCCCGCCCAAACCCAAACATCAGCCAATACACCAAACGGAATATTCATTGTTTTCTTAACCTCTGTAGCCTACTTCCATAAAATTAGCGTATTATAATATGAGCTGTCGAACGAGCAGAAGAAAATAACCGCTCAATGAATGAGTAAAACAAAAGAGCTATGTTAGAATGTAACCAATTTTTCCGAATAAGAGCTGTAACCTAGATGCACTTCAAACCACATATCCCTATGGCACTGACTTGGTTACGCATTGCTTTAATCCCAGCATTTGTCGTTGCCTTCATACTGGAGGAAACAGATGAACGTTGGTGGGCGGCGGGGCTATTCACGATTGCCGCATTAACTGACCTATTAGATGGATACCTAGCTCGAAAGTGGTCAGCACAATCTGCGCTTGGTGCATTCCTAGACCCTGTCGCCGATAAACTCATGGTATCTGCGGCCTTAATTTTGTTAATTCATAGCATGCACGACTGGGCAATCAGTTTGGCCGCGCTCGTCATTATTATGCGAGAAATTAGCGTATCGGCATTAAGGGAATGGATGGCAGAATTGCAAGCTCGCGCCGCCGTCTCTGTGTCATGGTTAGGAAAAGTAAAAACGGTTGCACAATCCATTGCCATTGGCATGCTTATCTGGAATTTAACTTGGTCAGTCGCGTTAGGTGAATGGTTGCTTTATGTGGCTGCGTTACTAACCATTTGGTCAATGGCACAGTATGTTCGTGCCGCCTTACCTTGGTTAAAAACACAACCACAAAACACAAAACACTAACCCTCGTAGAGTGTATAGACGACAGCATTCACTAACCGACAAAAGCCATAAACTAACAACAATCCCTCAAGCGAGCATCAATTAAGGCGATGATTTCAGGATCATTGCTACCCATCAAGCTCTCAGACAAGTCTGCTAGGTTTTCAATCAAAACTAAATCCTTATGCAGACTTTCTGGGACTTGCTCATCTAGCAACAATCGCCGACTGATGTTGCGAATAACCAGCATCGAAGCATGAATACGTCTTACCTGCGCGTCAGAACAACCTGACACAAGTTGATTTGTTCCCATTATTCCCCCACCCTCTTAACAATTGACGAGTCGCCAATAGATTAACAACACCTGACATTAACAAAGAAACACGATCAATAGCCTGAGAATTAAAGACTCGTATCGGAAACTTGAGCACGATTTAAGCGCATATATCGCATCACAACCAAGGCTAAAATAAAGGATAATACCCCTAACATTGGCATGTCCTGCCAACGCATATAGGGCGTACTCCCCTGATAGCGATGCACCTCTACAATCTTTGCCCCGATCGCATCACTGGGTGTTGCCACGACTTGCGATAAGCCCTGTGCTGATGCAACGCCTGTAACGCCCAAATTGGTCACACGAGCAATATCCTTTCCCAGCGCAATCGCATGTAAACGAATCATCTGCCAGTGCTGTTCAGCCATCCAACTGGGGTGAAACCAACCATCATCACTCACCACCAACCACCAATCAGCAGAGCCACTAACCTGTGACATCTCAGACAAGAAATCAGCCTCATAGCAGACACCCAAAGCGACCTTGTCTCCCAATAACGCCATCAGTTGTGGTGAACTTCCCCTACTGAATTGCGCCATAGGCATGCCGATAAATCCAGCTAAGGCTTTTAACACACTAAACGCTGGATAATATTCACTAAAGGGTACAAGATGTCGCTTATCATAATGCGCATCACCATTTAAGGTAGCAATGCTATTGTAGTAATGTCGCCCATCAACCTGATCCTCCCGAATGGCAGTACCAGTCAATACCGTAACCCCTTGAGCACTCGCCATCTCAGCTAACTGTGCTAAAGGCTCTTGCACCGCATCAATAAACGTAGGAATCGCCGTTTCTGGCCAAACAATCAACTTCACCTCAGGATGATCTTGCAAGACTTGTTGACTGGCACGAATATGCGCATCAATCAACGCATTCATCGCTGATGATTGCCATTTAACCGTTTCACTGGTTTGTGTATGCAATAACGCCACTGGGACACTGGATTCCCGCTCAGTAATCCACTGAATACTCCCTAACTGCCAAGAAGCCACCCATAAACCAGCAAAAGCAGCTAAACCAACCAACCATTTTTCTGAAGTCCATAACCACCAGAGGATACCCGCACTCATCATCACCACAAAGGTGAGTGCTAAATTACCCCCCAACTTTGCCCAAGAAACCAGCAGGGTATCAACATGAGAATAAGCGAACAACAACCACGGAAAACCATCCCAAATAACCACGCGCAACCACTCGGTTAAGGTCCATAAGGCTGGTACTAAGAAAATAGCCCACACCCAATGACTGAGATGTCGCCTCAAATAAACAGCAAGTGCGGCAAATAGGGCAACAAAACTTGACAATAACAATGCCAACGCCAACACCATTAACCAACCCAAGCCAAAAGGTACACCACCATAAACCGTTAAGCTAATGCCTAACCAATTCATACCCAAGCCAAATAATCCGAGACCATAAACCAAGCCTAACCACGCGCCATAACGCCAACTGCCCGCCTGAGATAATAACCCTAGTAGCCCCATCACAGACAACAACACAGCCTCAGGAATATGATGCGGCGCAAACCCCATCACGGCGAGCATTCCTAACACGCCAGCCAATAATGAATGCCCCCAAAACCTACGCGCCCAAGCTGACAGAGTGGTTAGCACAACAAAACCCTTTATAACAACAATAACAATAAACAGCGGATCACATTAACCAAGCAATACCCTAATGATCTGCTGGTGGTGGCAACAGTGGCATAGCCACAAAAGATACCTTAAAGAGATGCACTCTTCGACGATCGGCACGCAATATCTTAAAAGTAATAAAGCCATCTAGCACAATGCTTTCGCCCGTTTGTGGCACTCGACCAAACTTGGCAACAATCAAACCACCGACGGTGTCTGCAATCTCTTGCTCCAAGTGACAATCAAAGAACTGATTAAACTCACTCACGGGCGTTAAGGCTTTTACCGTAAAGGTATCTGGTGTAATTTCGATAATATGAACATCTGTTTCATCGTATTCGTCTTCGATTTTACCAACAATACGCTCAATAATATCTTCAATGGTGATCAGCCCAGCCAAGCCACCATACTCATCAACCACCACCGCCAGATGCAAATGACGACTCTGAAACTCGCGTAACAACTCAGTCGCGCGTTTGCCTTCAGGCACATAAAAAACTGGACGATAAAAAGGTGCTAACTCATCGATGGTTCCCTGAGGGTGCTTGAGGCAAGCCGTCAATAAGTCTTTGGTCATTAACAACCCAAGCAATTGATCTCTACTGTCACCAAGCACAGGATAGCGGGAATGTTGAGTGTCTAAAATAATGTGAAGATTCTCTTCCATTGACGACTTACTATCTAAGGCAATCATCTGCGAGCGAGGAATCATGATATCTCTCACACGTAATTCAGATAACTCCATCACCCCCTGCAACATCCGAAAGGCATCTGCATCAATGATGCTTTGCTCAAAAGCACTGCTTAAATCCGCTAACAGATCATCTTTACCCTTGGGCGCATCCAAAGCTAACAATGATTTAAGTTTATCCAACCAACTACCAGAACTCGAATCACCATCACTCATTTGAGTTACTTTCCATTAAATTCATAAAATCGGCATACCATTCCATGATTAAAGACATCATTGATATGGATTACCAAAACCAGCCATTTGCAACACGCGAACCTCTAAAGATTCCATCTCTTCTGCTTCTACATCGGTCTCATGATCATAGCCTTGTAAATGCAATAATCCATGCACCAACAAATGGGCAAAATGATCCAATACCGATTTATGCTGTTCAGCACTTTCTTTCAGCAATACTGACGGACAAATCACCAAATCACCAAGAACAAGGCTTGAGGTTTCAAACCCTTCAGGAAGTTCAAAAGGGAAAGACAGCACATTGGTTGCATAGTCTTTACCGCGCCATTCCGCATTGAGAGACTGGCTCTCTTCTGGAGACACCAAGATCACGTTAACACTCGATTTTCCTTGACCTTGCCACGCGAGATTAACCGCACGTAAGGTTTTCTGGTTCATCAAATGAGGAACAACATCTGTGTGCCACGTCAACAACAAGGCTACTCGCGTTAATTGTCTTGCGCGTTTAGCCGATAAACGGTCAGCGTGATTGTGTCTCAAATTGCTCATATGCTTCAATAACCCTTTGTACTAATGGATGTCTGACCACGTCTTTGGCGGTAAAAAAGGTAAAACCAATGCCTTCAACGTCTTTAAGAATATCGGCAGCTTGACGAAGCCCTGAGTGCTGTTTATTGGGTAAGTCGATTTGTGTCATATCGCCTGTGATCATCACCTTAGAACCAAAACCCACACGCGTTAAGAACATTTTCATCTGCTCTAAACTGGTGTTTTGCGCTTCATCGAGAATGATACAACTTTCATTGAGCGTTCGCCCACGCATAAATGCTAGGGGGGCAACTTCGATGATATGACGCTCCATCAATCGCTCGACCTGCTCAAACCCTAACAATTCATAGAGGGCATCGTACAGCGGGCGCAGGTAAGGATCTACCTTTTGGGCAAGATCACCAGGTAAAAACCCTAACTTTTCACCTGCTTCAACGGCTGGTCGGGTGAGAATCAAGCGTCTGACCTTGTCATTTTCAAGCAGTTCCACCGCTCGCGCCACTGCCATGTAGGTTTTCCCCGTTCCCGCTGGTCCAACGCCAAAACAAATATCATTGCTTTGCATATTACGAATGTAAGCATCTTGATTAGGCGTTCTGGCACGAATCAGTTTACGTCGGGGTTTTAATACCGCATAGCCATGATCCGCAGACACTTGACCACTCTGCTTATTGAACAACTGATGTTCTGTCAGGTAAAGGTGTACGCGTTCTTTGGTCATCAACTCGTTTTCTGATAGCCTGTAAAGTGCGCGTAACGTTTTTTCTGCTGACAGCAAAGCTGATGAAACTTGCCCAACAATGCGGAAATCAAACCCGAGATGATTGATCTCAACCCCTAAACAAGCCTCAATCTGTGCAAGATGCTCGTCATGCCAACCACAGAAGTTTTGCAGGAGTTCGTTATCTTGAGGGTGAAGTTGAATGTTAATACTGGTTTGTTCGGTCATTGTTGCTTCTATCATGAAATGAATATCAGGTTATGACAGGGAATAGATTTGGAAAAATTTTTGACGAGGACGACTCGCATAGTATTCTGCCTCAGGCGTTGCCACCAACTCACCACGTAAAGAATTGGGCAAGGCTTCCGTGATTTTAACCTCAACAAACTGCCCCAACAAATCCAAACTGCCTGCAAAATTAACCACACGGTTATTTTCGGTTCTGCCCGACATTTCTTGCGCACTCTTACGAGAAGGACGATCGACCAACACTTTCTGGACAGTTCCAAGCATCTCTCTTGAAACATCCATGGTTAACTGGTTTAAGCGATCTTGCAGTCGCTGTAAGCGTGCTTTTTTAACTTCCATCGGCACGTCATCGGGTAAATAAGCCGCAGGCGTACCAGGACGTTGACTATAAATAAAACTGAAAGAACGATCATATTTGAGTTCGGCAATCAGATTCAGCGTGTCCTCAAAATCCTTATCGGTTTCTCCAGGAAAGCCCACGATAAAATCACCCGATAAAGATAACTCAGGGCGATGCGCTCGAATTTTGCGAATGGTTGATTTGTATTCAATCGCCATATGACCGCGTTTCATTTGGGTCAAAATACGGTCTGAACCCGACTGAATCGGTAGGTGCAGGTGACTGACCAATATCGGAATTTCTGCATAAGCATCAATGAGAGATTGACTCATTTCGTTGGGATGAGAAGTGGTATAACGCAACCGCCCAATACCTTCGATCTTGGCAATCGCATGTAAGAGTAGCGACAAATCAGCGATACTACCGTCATCCATTTCACCACGATAAGCGTTCACATTTTGCCCCAAGAGGTTAATTTCACGCACACCCTGCTCTGCCAGTTGTTTGACTTCTGTCAGTACACCCTCAAAAGGACGACTCACCTCTTCACCTCGGGTGTAAGGCACAACGCAGAAAGTACAATATTTAGAACAACCTTCCATCACCGACACAAACGCGCTCACGCCATCGGCTCTGGGATCAGGCAAACGGTCAAACTTCTCGATCTCAGGAAAGCTAATGTCAATCACCGACGGTTTTTGCCCCGAACCTGCCAATTCCCACGCTGAATCAATCATATTGGGTAAACGGTGTAAGGTTTGCGGTCCAAAAATAATATCCACAAAAGGCGCACGGGTACGAATTGCCTCACCTTCTTGCGAAGCGACACATCCACCCACCCCAATTAAACGCCCTGCTTTTCTGGCTTTCCAACCGCGCCATACGCCCAGCGCATCAAATACTTTTTCTTGAGCCTTCTCGCGAACAGAGCAGGTATTCAACAACACCAGATCAGCATCGTCAGGATTTTCTACCAATTTGAAACCATGCGTTTTTTCGAGAAGCTGTAACATTTTGTCAGAATCATATTCGTTCATCTGACAACCATATGTTTTAATAAACACACCTAAAGGGGACGACATGCGGATTTCTGTTCCTGTTTGCAAAATAAGAAAATCGTAAGAAAATAGAATGAACACATTCTACCAAAAAAATAAATGACAAGATAGAGATAGCACGCGGATGATCAACACTATGTATTGATGCTGATCATCCCTGCTTACAGAAATGGAAGAAAATTAACCGTTGAAACGCTCTGCTACATTCGCCCAGTTGACCACAGACCAGAAGCCCTTGAGGTAATCTGCGCGACGGTTACGGTAATCAACATAATAAGCATGTTCCCACACATCAACACCCAACAGTGTATTTTTACCTTGCGCAAGTGGATTACCCGCATTCGAACTGCTCATCAGCTCTAGGCTACCATCAGCATTTTGCGCTAACCAAGCCCAACCTGAGCCAAAGGTTGCCAAACCTGTTGCTTCAAATTTTGCCTTGAAATCATCAAAGGAACCAAAGCCCTTAACAATCGCATCCATCAACGCGCCAGTAGGTGCTTCACCACCGCCATTGCTAGGAGAGGTCATCATGGTCCAAAACTGGTTATGGTTCCAATGTTGACCAGCATTATTGAAAATACCACCCGCTGGCGCGGCAACAACGATTTCTTCAAGCGTTTTGCCTTCAAACTCGGTTCCCACCACTAAGCGATTTAGGTTATCCACATAAGCCTGATGATGTTTAGTATGATGCAATGTCATCGTTTCCTCGCCAATATAGGGAGCAAGAGCGTTGTAAGCGTAGGGTAAAGCTGGAAGGGTATGCGACATAACAAGAATCTCCAAAAAGTTAACGTAAGCAAATCGGTTATAAATAGATCAACCATTCATAACAAACCTTGACTAAAAAATACCTGACTATTTTACTCGGAATTACAGGAGATGACTAGCCTCTTTCTGTGTAATCCACGCCTCTTCAGCCGTATAGAGACTATGCAGATCGGCAGGAGGCATCTGCACAAAATAGCCTTGATCACGCAACGCCTGATAAACGAGCTCACCATTCACTCTTGCTAGCTTTTTACTGGAAGTCATCTCAAAACGAACAACTTCCTGCTTATCCGCAAAGAGCGTTTGTAATTCACTGGGCAAATCTTTCCAAATAACCTCTTCTGCTACCATCAAAAACATTCCCTCTTTTTTAGGATGACGATAGGCAATTGTGGACACTAACTCACTCATATTTTTAACCTTTTAGTAACAAGTGCAAAACCAAATCAAAAAACAACTCAGCACTGATCAACCCTAAACTATAACATCTTATCGAAATCATGTCAGTTTTTATCATATTAGGATTGACCTATGACTTAGCTTTGCCTAAACTTTACACGAATATGTCTGAATTTTAGGTGAGGAAAAGCACGTGCGTGTATTAGTATTGGGTGGAACTGGTTTTGTTGGACGAGCATTGGTACGTCAATTGTCAACCGCTGGACATGAGATTACACTGGTATCAAGACGTACCGAAAGGAATCGACATTTACGACTCATTCCTAATCTTACGCTGGTGGAAGAGCCAAAACTGAGCGACTTGGTACTCAGAAAATTAGTACAGGGGCAGGATGCTGTCATCAATTTGATTGGCATACTCAACCCGTCGGGACGTGATAACTTCCATAATGTACACGTTGCGATTGCCAGACGTGTTGCTTCAGCTTGTCAAGCAGAGGCGGTATGCCGTCTGTTACATATGTCTGCCCTCGGTGCCAGTACCGACGCTCCCAGTGAATACCTACAAAGCAAAGCGGAGGCAGAGGTGGTGATCAATAGCCACGGACTTAAAACAACCATCTTTAGACCCTCAGTGATTTTTGGCAATGGTGACCAGTTCATCAACAAATTCAATAAACTGCTTAACCTAACTCCAGCGTTGGGAGTTGTATGTCCGCAAGCACAACTTTCTCCTGTGTGGGTTGAAGATGTTGCGCGAGCTTTCGTAAAAGCCGTGGAAGATAAAACCACCATTGGTCAAATATATGAGCTTTGTGGTGGACGTACTTATAATATGTTTGAATTGGTACAAGCCATTGCTGAAACGTCAGAGCAACCTACTCGGCTTCTACCCTTATCAGACAGAACATCAAAACTGATGGCAAAAATTCTAGGGGTACTTCCAGGAAAAGTGTTTAGTTATGACAACTACTTGAGTTTACAGGTGCCTTCGGTGTGCCATAAAGATCACCAACCAGAAAACTGGCAACCTCGCTCGTTACGTAATTATTTGATGCAAGAGCTCGCGCCAGCAAAAACACGTGCCCGCTATATGAAAATGCGACAACAAGCGGGACGTGATCTCGCTGATCGCGTGTGAGTAGCAAGATGTTAGCTTATCTTGTCGGTGGTGCCGTTCGTGACCAACTCTTAGGCTTGGCAGTGCATGAACGTGACTGGGTCGTGCTTGATAGCACACCGCAACAAATGTTAGCACAGGGGTTTAAACAGGTAGGGGCTGACTTTCCCGTGTTTATTCACCCTGAAACAGCGGAAGAATATGCCTTAGCCAGAACCGAGCGTAAAAAAGGAAAGGGTTATCACGGCTTTGAGATTCACGCCGATGTTGGTGTCACCATCGAAGAGGATTTGATGCGTCGAGACCTAACCATCAATGCCATGGCAATGACCAATGATGGCACACTCATTGACCCATATGGCGGTCAAAGCGATCTCGATGCACGCCTGTTACGACACGTCAGCCCTGCCTTTGCTGAAGACCCCTTAAGAATTTTACGTGTCGCTCGCTTTGTGGCACGATTTCATCATCTTGGCTTCAAAATCGCTGATGAAACCATGCAATTAATGCTCAATATGTCTGCATCGGGAGAGCTTGCCAATTTGACACCTGAACGCGTTTGGGCAGAGTTCGTCAAGGGAATGCAAACCACCAACCCTAGAGTGTTCTTCGAAACACTCAGAGATTGTGGTGCTCTCGAAGTCATTCTACCCGAACTAGACATCTTATTCAGCATTCCACAAAATACAAAATCACATCCAGAGGGAGACGTTGGTACTCATACGATGCTGGCATTGACAGCGATGCGTAAAGAAACAGACGATCCAGCCGAATTATGGGCGACGCTATGTCACGATATGGGTAAAGGATTAACGCCACCAGAAGACTGGCCAGACCATCCTAAACACGCAACACTGGGTGAAAACCTAGTGGCTCGTCTGTGTGTGCGTTACGCACTACCCAAGAAAGTAGCAACATTGGCGTTGATTGTAACTCGTTGGCATGGTCGCATTCATGCCGCCAAAAATCTGCCTCCTGAAGCGAAACTGGAGGTGCTACAAGCCTGTGATGCGTGGCGACAGCCTGAACGCTTTCTTAAGGTCTTACACGTTTGTCGTGCCGATGCACGGGGTAAACTTGGCACAGAACAGCAAGACTATCCACAAGCTCAATTCTGGCAGGATTGGTTAGAGAAGTGCTTGCAGATTTCTGCTGAACCTTTTATCGCGCAAGGGCTATCAGGCGCAACCTTGGCAATGGCTCTAACACAAGCACGGATTGAAATCCTCAGAAACTAATAACAATTTCTGTTAGAATTGGTTAAAATGATGGGGCAATGATGGTGAACAAGAGATCACTCAGGTCTTCTGTTTTTCAAATAATTAAGGTTTTTCAACACAACAGGAAATGATACAATGAAAAAAACAATTTTATTAGCTACCGCTATTTCTACCTTATTTGCAGGTTCGGCAATGGCTCGTGAGGCTTTTTGGGTAGATAGTAACAACCAAGTTGTCCATGATGGTCAAGGCAATTGTTTGCGCACACAATTTTGGACACCTGATGCAGGTGTTTGTCCTGGTGAAGTAAAAGCTGTTGCTCCTGCTCCAGCACCAATTCCAGCGCCACAAGTCGTTGCTGTTGCGCCTAAAGCCGCTCCAGCGTCTGTTCCAGTAATCACAAAACTTAATCTGAGTGCAGGTGCTTTGTTTGAATTTGGTAGTGCTAAATTAACGCCTAAAGCAGAAGAAGCTTTAGCTCGTGTTGCAAAAGATGCAACGGCTTTGGCAACACTGAATCTTGTTCTTGTAGAAGGTCATACTGACAATATTGGTAGCGATGCTTATAACCAAAAACTTTCGATTAACCGCGCGTTATCAGTAAAAGAAGCACTAGCACGTCATGGTATTCCTGCTGAGAAGATTGATGCTAAGGGCTATGGTTTTAGCAAGCCAGTGGCTAGCAACTCAACCAAAGATGGTCGCACTCAAAACCGTCGTGTTGAAATCACGATTAACGGTAACAAATAATTCAAGTATTTGTTCTTGATTTTACCGTCAAAAGCCCCCATAGTTACGTGGGGGCTTTTTTATATTCACCCTGATTTTTACGACACACAGGAGAGAAGACATGGGTCTGTTTGATATGTTCAAAGGTGACAGCGAAGAAATGACACCTCATTTTGCTTTTGCAGCTTCATTGCTTTACATGATGGGCGCGGATGGCGAGTATGATAATGAGGAAATTGGTCACTTACTTTCTGTATTAGGTGGCTCTAACGATGGCAATAGCATTGGTGTTGGTGCGAACAACAAAGCCTTGCTAGATCGTGCGGTTAAATATGTGCGCAAAAACAGCCTAGACAGCTTTTTAGCCGAGGCGGCACCAAAGTTAACCGATGCACAGAAAATGTGTATTATGGTCAATTTAATTGATTCATCATTGGCTGATGGTCAAGCAGAAGGTGAAGAACAAGCGTTATTTGCTCAATTCATGGGTGCGTTTGGCATTTCTGAAGAACGCTTCCGTCCTTTCTTTGAAGTGATCGTATTGAAAAATGATCGCTCAGTATTCACTAACGACAACCATCCAAAAAATCAAGCGGGTTATCAAGTAGAATTACTGAAATAATCCTATCTCCAGCACCGCTAGATGTATTTTCTACACTGGCGGTGTCTCTTGCTAGCGGTGATCAGAAAACTACTGACGTAATCTTTCTTCCCCTGCACGAAGCGTCAAAACCTCACAGCCTGTTTCCGTAACCACAA
>CAZLOM010000059.1:5209-12399 GCA_964561185.1 uncultured Piscirickettsiaceae bacterium | reverse complement strand
TCAGCATCAACAAGCCCATTGATACAATAAAGCAGATTGCGTGGGGTATCAACAACCCAGTCTGCACCCCAAGTATGGGGTTGATCGGTGAGTGATAAATAACCATAGCCCACGGCAATAGAGCGCATTCCTGCATTTTTTGCCGCCGTGACATCTCTAGGGTGATCTCCTATATAGACGCACTGGGCAGGACTAGTCTGACAGAGTTCAGCCGCAAGATAGAGTGTGGCTGGGTCAGGTTTGTTGGTGGCTAAGCGATCACCACCAATCACGCAGCTAGGGGGGTAATCTAGTTTGAGTTGTTTGATGATCAAATCACTAAAGCTTTGTGGTTTATTGGTAACGACTCCCCAAGGGATATGACGCAAAGCCAGTTGGTGCAACAGTCGATCGATACCAGGAAATAAGCGCGTGTGCCACGCAGGATGTTGATGGTAATAAGTCAACATTTCTGCTTTCACCTGCGCAACCAGTGGCTCATTTTGACGCAGTTGATCATCGACTTGATCTAGCGCAAAACACACCATCGCCTCAGCTCCAAAAGAAATTTGCGTTTTGGCTTGCGTGAGGGTAATGTTGGGATAGTCGTATTTTGTTAAAGCGGCATTGAGCGCACACAGTAAATCTAAGGCTGTGTCGCACAGCGTACCATCAAGATCAAATAATACAGCCAAGCGTGTCGAGTGGTGAGTTGATGTCATAACTGGGTCTTCTTTTTCTGTTGATTGCGAGTGGTCTTATTTTTTCATTATAACAAGTGGTAGGCGCGATATGACAAAACTGGTAAATAAAATAGCCACAATGGCTGGCGCAATAGGCGTGTCTAAATACCAAGCCAGTGCTAATCCTGTCATCACCGCCAACTGCCCAATCATGACGGCTAACCAGAGCATACTGCTAGGAGTTTTACTCCAGCGCATGGCAATTGCGGCTGGGGTGATCAAGAGTGCGGTCATGAGTAACGCACCAACCAACTGAATAGAGACAGCAACGACCAGCGCGATCAATACCGCCAACATCAGCGATAGTTGTTGGGTGGCATAACCATCTAATTGCGCAATGTCTTCGTTCAGGCTGGCTAGAACCAAACCTTTCCAGTGATAGAAGAGCAGTCCATTACTGATCACCATCACGAGACTGAGTGTCCCAATGTCTTGCCACGTGAGGCTCAACAAGTCACCAAAAAGATAACTCATTAAATCCACCCGAGCCGATGGTAGCAGTGCGATGATCAACATCCCGATCCCCAAGCTACTGTGTGCGGCAATGGCTAACAACAGATCGAAGCTTACGTGTCGGTAGCGGTTAAGCAACACCATCAACAGTGCAATACTAATCATGACCAAGCCTAGCGTCAGGGTACTAGAGATCATTAGCCAGATGCTTAACCCAAAGCCTAACAAACTGGTATGCGCCAGTGCGTCACCAAAATAAGCCATTTTTCGCCATAGCATGATGGTACCCACTGGTGCTGTGGCAAGGGTAGTGAGCAGTCCACCTAAGAGCGCAAGCCAGATAAATTCAGGAAAATCAATGAGCAAAGGAAGATTACTTAGCATGGTGGTGTGGTTCATCAATAACGTGTTGGTGAGCGCAAATAAAACGTGTTTGATAAATAGGGCTATTCAGTAAGTCTTGTGCGCTTCCTTGACAGCAAATACTACCCTCTGACAAGGCAATCAAGCGTTGACTGTAACTCAGTGCGTGTGCCATGTCGTGTGAAATCATGATAATGGTCATACCTTGTTGATTGAGCTGTGATAACTTATGATAAAGCTGATGTTGTCCTTGCAAATCAATGCCCTGATTGGGTTCGTCCAATGCTAAGAGGTTGGGTTGTCTGATCAACGCACGCGCCATGAGCAATCTTTGCCATTGCCCACCTGATAGGGTGTGAATGGGCTGGTTGGCAACGGAGGTTAACCCCCAATCATATAGACTTTGCTCAATATGCTGGTCCTGTTCGGTACGAGACATCGCCAGAGCTTTGTCTAGGCTCAGTGATAAGAATGCACGTGCATGAATGGGTAAAGCAGGGTCAGGATGCCAACGTTGTGGAACATAACCAATACGCAGTCCTGGACTTCGCCACACCTGTCCTGTGGTTGGTTGCAATAGCCCAAGCAATAACTTGAGCAAGGTAGACTTACCACTACCGTTTAGCCCCAGTATGGTGACATATTCACCCGCTTGAATGTGCAATGATAGTGAATCGAGAATGCTGAGATGTCCACGCTTGAATACAAGTTGTTCAGCACGAATTTGTGAGGGTAAGTAGTCTGCTGGCACAAGTAATCCATTTGATAAATTGTCTTATTCTACTTGATCTAATACCCGTTTAGGAGATTAGTTGGTTTTTATGGTCAAAATGACTGATTTCTGGTGCTATAAGGGTGCTATAAGTAAGAATAGTTTTAAAAAAATCGCACAATTTTTAAGGTTTGGTGTAAAATCAAACATTCTGTTAAAAATTTCATCAAACACTAATATATAGGAGAAAAAATGAAAACAATTCTCGTTATTGACGATTCGAGTACCATGCGTGGTGCCACTACTCGTGTATTAAAAGATGCAGGTTATGCGGTACTAGAGGCAAAAGATGGTTTAGATGGATTGCAAGTGGCAGAACGTCACAAGCAAGAAATTAAATTGGTGATTACCGATATTAATATGCCAAACATGGACGGTTTGCAGTTCTTAACACAACTAAAGGCAACGCCACACGGTAAATTTTGGCCAGTGGTCATGTTAACCACCGAATCACAAAAAGAAAAAGTAGAAAAAGCTAAGAATTCAGGTGCTAAAGCCTTTATGGTAAAACCTTTTTCGGAAGCACAACTCATTGATGCCGTAAAACGCTTAGTGGGCTAATTCCTCACAGCTCATGGTTGCTTCACCAGTCTATTTCTTGTCTGTGTTGGTGAAGCATTGGTGCAAGGTTTGTTTCTTGCGATTCTTTTTTCCCTTTCTCTTTGTCAGATAGCAATTTAAAGTTACTCTTTTTATTTGCATGATATGTCCTTTGCATTGTTATCAAAGGAGATTCAGCATGCCTCTTCTAACGTCCGTTGATGAGTCATTGGTGTCAACTGATGCCCACGCCAATCAATCTGTTCACTCTATCTTTCACCTTGAGCAAGGTAAACTACTAGGCTCCGTTCAAGCCGTGCAGTCGGGATTTTCGCTCATTGAGATGTCCATTGTGTTGGTGATTGTGGGCGTTTTGCTGGGCGGCATTTTGAAAGGGCAAAGCATGATTGAGGCAAGTCGCATTAAATCAACGCTAAATGACATTAACGCCTTATCTTCTGCCTATTATGCTTATGAAGATCGTTATCATCAGCTAGCAGGTGATGATGGTAGTTTAACCAGTTTGCAAGCAAGAGGCGGGCAGTGGGCAACAGTAAGTTTAGCAGGAGATCTCAATGGTGTATGGGATATTAGCGCGGGTAACACCTTTGCAGGAACGGGTGAAAGTGGTGCCTTTTTTCAGCACTTAAGAGCGGCAGGGTTTATGCAAGGTAATGTTACAGAGACGGGTGTTGCCGCGTTACCACGTCATGCGTTTGGGGGATTGATTGGGGTAACAGCAAATGCCGTAACGGGAATGCCAACCAATTCTCGTTATGTCTGTTTAGGGTCGTTGACAGGTTCGATGGCGCGTAGTATTGATATTGCTAAAGACGATGGCGTTGCCAACACAGGTAACATTCGCTCAACACAAGGCGGTAACAATACCATACCTTCTACCTCGGCAACCGCTTACAGTGACACTGAAAACTACACCCTTTGTATGGGGCTATAAGTTAATTGGTATTAACTCACGGTTTTGTCATCCTCACGTAGGCAGGAATCCATCAATCCATGACAGCGATTCCTGCTTTTGTGGGAATGACGGGTTGTTAATGACCACTCAGGTGATTAGGTTGCTGAGTGGTTCTGGTGAATGCAAAGCAAAGCCTTGTAAGTAATCAGGGTGAGTAATTTGTTGGATGGTGGTAATCATCTCTGGGCGTTCAATGTGTTGCAGAGTCACTTTAATCCCAAACAGATGTGCCATTTCGACCATTGCCTTCACCATGATTGCTGAGTGTTCTTGCCAAGTTGCGCGAACACTCAGGGTAGGATCAATTTTGATCATGTAAATCGGTAGATTTTGGATTTTATGAAAGAGCGTTAAATCACCATTGACATTGTCAACACAAAAACGACAGCCTAAAGCGGATAGTTGACGAATGAACTGCATGGTATTAGGTTGATTATTATCAATGTTTTCTTGGCTGATTTCGAAACAAAGTTTTCCTTGAGGAAGGAGGTGTTCCGAAAACAAGGATTGGATTTCCTCCATAAATACAGGACAACTCAGCGAATAGTCGGATAAATTGATGTGTATGGTATCAAACTGGTCCATAATGTGTGGGGCAAACAGCAACATATCACGGATTTGCGAGATAACCCAACGATCTAAGTGACGAATCAAGCCACTACGCTCACACAGAGGCATAAACACAGAGGGTGAAGTCTCTTCCTGTGTTAGGGAGCACTGATGACGCAATAAAATTTCACAGCTGATTTGCTTGTGTTTGTTCAGAGCGGTAATGTGTTGGAAAAAAAGTTGAAATTCATTGTTGTCGATACCTCGCTGAAAGCGAGCAACCTGTTGTTCATAGCGTGTTTGTTGTTCTTGTAGCGAGATATGGAGCTGATTGCCACCTGCCTCTTTGGCATAATTACAAGCTTGATGTGCTTGATGAATGATAATGCCCATCTCATATGCGGTTAATCCGCTGAAAGTAGTCAATCCTATGCTAGCACTAACCGCCCAAGGGTCGTGACTCACGAACAAGGTAATCGTTGCGACGGTTTGTAGTACTTCACTGGCAATGGCCGTGGTTTCTGCTAAGTTGGCTTCCGTTAAGAGTAACAGGAAAATATTATCGCTGTGTCTGGCGAGCAGTGCATTTTCAGGGAGTCTTTCACTAAGTGTTTCAGCCAGTTGAATAAGGAAGTCATCCACTTGCGCCTTACCGCATAGCGTGACTAACTGCTCAAAATGATCAATCTCAATCCAGAGTAGTGCATTGTCTTCATTGGTTTTCGCGCTTACCCATTGTACGCTGTGCTGTTCAAAAGCGGCAAGATTTAACAGTCCCGTTAACCCATCTCTTTCTGCTTGCCAAGTCAGTTGGCGACGTGAAAAGCGAGACAAGCGCACATCGTGTAAGTTAATCACAACCCCTATCTGTTCACCTAGTGCGTTTTTGAAAGGAGCCGAGGTGACATCAACAGGAAGTTTATTGGTCGCATCATCCGTATTGAGTAATAGGGCATTGTTTCCAGCGTCTTCGATCATCCCTTCTGTCAGTGTTTTGAAACCTGGAGTCGGGATGATTTGCTGTGTTTCTTCATCACTCAGGACAATAAGACCATCAATCGACATTCCTAGCACATCGTTTTGAGAACGATTAAAAAAAGTCGCTGATACAGGATTAATATAACTCACAAGTCCAACCAAGTCCGCTATGACGACGGCATGAGGCAGTTGATCAAGCAAACTTTTTTCTGTGTCTGATAATAGCATATAACCTACTCATTGATCTGAAGATAGCGAAGCGTCTCAGCATCAGGATAACCGTCTGCAATCAGCCCTTTTTCTTGTTGAAAAGCACGAATCGCTCGCGCGGTATTTTGCCCTAGCCAGCCATCCACCTTGCCGATGTCATAGCCTAAGTCAAGCAGGCGTTGTTGTAGTTGTCGTGTGAAATCTTTTGGCCAAGGCTTCACATTTTCGGGTGCGTTCACACTCAGGTGATGGTTATGAACGATGGTATCTGCCATTAAGCCAACGGTGAAGGCGTAATGGTTAGAACGATTCCATTTTTTGATGACGGCAAAATTAGCGTATGTCGCAAAGGATGGACCCCTGTGTCCCGCTGGTGCCCACAGTAAGACCTCTTTTTCAGGAGACCGCCAAGGTTGAATCACAGGTTTCACTCCTAACTGAGTGAGTTGAGCGACACTGTATGGCGTTTGTCCATCAGCGAGCGCGTAATTAAAGCCTTTAGGTAAGATCACCTCTTGTCCCCAAGCCGTTCCTGCTTGCCAACCAGCCGCTTGTAAAAAGGCTGCCGCTGAAGTCAGCGCATCTTCCGTGCTTGACCAGAGGTTAATTTTGTGATCCCCATCCCCATCTTGAGCATGACGTAAGAAAATACTCGGCATAAATTGCATTTGTCCAACAGCACCTGCCCACGATCCTTTCATGTCTTCAGGGGTGACATGACCTTGGTCAACAATGGTAATCGCGGCAATGAGTTCCTTGCGGAAAAAACTACTACGGCGAGGATCAACCGCAAGGGTGGTTAAAGCCGATAGCGTGGAGGTATTGCCTAAAAAAGTGCCATAATTGGTTTCTAATCCCCAGAAAGCCAATAAAATTTCGGCAGGCACGCCATGTTCTGTTTCTAAGCGTTTGAGTAAGGATTCATAACGAAAATATTGTAGTTTTCCTGCCTGAATACGTATGTCGGTCATGCGTTTATTCAGGTAAGTCCAAAAGGTTTGTGTAAACTCAGGTTGTTGTCTGTCGAGCGCAAGCACTTGCTCATTGATCACCAAATAAGGGAGAACCGCCTGCCATGTACTGGGTTTAATGCCTTTACGTAACACATCCTTTTCTAACTCAATCAACCAGTGTTGAAAGTCTTCTGCTGAAGGTTGCTCCTGCTCTATGGGCGTGGCCGATGCTTGTGCCAATACCTGAGAAGAAATACCGCCTGATAGTGCAAGCAAGGAGGCAAGGAAAAGTGGCAGGGATGTTGTTGTCGCAGTGCGTAGGCTCATCGGTATCACTCGAGTTAGCTATGGCAGAAGGTGCGTTGCATCGCATCCATCAAGTTAAGAAGTTCAGCATCACGAATACGACATAAAATTTTACTGCCCTCTCGTCGAGAAGTAATGATGTTTTTTTCACGCAAAATCTCGATATGCTGAGAAACATTGCTTTGGGTCGTGCCAACCTGTTCTACAATTTCCATGACGGGGAGTTCTTGTTCACCAATGACACAGAGAATTTTTAAGCGCAACGGATGCCCCATCGCTTTAAGTGCAACAGCGGCTTTGTTGATGTTGTCTTCGTGCCCACCAAAGGGGATTTGCTTGTCCATAGTTCTACAATCTTTAACAATATA
>CAZLOM010000059.1:0-5109 GCA_964561185.1 uncultured Piscirickettsiaceae bacterium | reverse complement strand
TTAACAATATAAATTAACAGGATAAAAGTTAACGAGGTAAAAAAGTTAACGTTTAATCACGTTCAACTCCGCCGATCAAATTGTATTTGAGTCTCACGCTAATTGCTGTTGAGTTGTGGTTACTCTGATAACTGTCAGATCAGTTTTCGTGCCAAGTGCATTATGTAGTGCATTATGTCTTGGCAATGAATTTCTCAAATTCTATCATTGAATGCTCATATTGTGGCAGGTTATTTCACATAGAATTAGGGTTTATGACCTAAAATGCGGTATTATGGGCACTAAAATTGGCACATTTAGGTTGCTAGTGTGCATTGTAACAGGTTGTTTAGATTGTTTTGCTGTTCGCCAGTTGGAGTGAAGTCATGTCAGGTAAAAAGCATCTTTGGTTAGTATTAGGGTTTAGTGCTGGGGTCGTGTTGACAGGTACGATGACGGTTTGGGCAGATCGTACAGATAAAAATAAGCCAGCTGATGAAGAAGCATCAACAGGATTACCACTCGCGGAGTTACGTGCTTTTGCAGAGGTATTTGAGCGTATTGGTAAAGACTATGTGGAAGTGGTCGATGATAAGGTACTGTTAGAAAACGCAATTGATGGTATGTTGTCAAACCTAGACCCTCACTCTGCCTATCTTAAACCAGACTCGTTCAAGGATATGGAAGAGTCAACTAAGGGTGAGTTTGGTGGTGTCGGTATGGAAGTCGGTATGGAAGATGGTTTCGTTAAAGTAATCGCGCCTATTGACGACACGCCAGCCTATTCTGCGGGCATTAAATCAGGTGATTTGGTCGTACGTATTGATGATGCGCCAGTCAAGGGCTTGACCTTGCAACAAGCCGTAGAAAAATTGCGCGGTAAACCTGGTACAGAAGTCGCGCTCACCATTATGCGCAAAAGCGAAGATAAACCACTCATCATCAAACTCAATCGTGCCGTTATTAAGGTCAATAGCGTCAAACAAAAAATGCTAGAGTCTGATTACGGCTATGTGCGTGTCAGTCAATTCCAAATGCGCTCAGGTACGCAATTGGTCGAAGGCATTGAAAAACTGGCAAAAGAAAATGGCAAACCCTTAAAAGGCTTGGTATTGGATTTACGTAACAATCCTGGTGGTGTGTTGAATGCGGCGGTTGAAATTGCAGACGCATTGCTCGAGAAAGGGTTGATTGTTTATACCGAAGGTCGTGTTAAAGGCGTATCGGAAATGCGTTTTTCGGCAACCGCTGGTGATGTACTGAAGGGTGCGCCTGTGGTGGTATTGATTAACGAGGGGTCGGCATCGGCATCGGAAATTGTGGCGGGTGCTCTGCAAGACAATCAACGTGCCTTAATCGTTGGTCGTACCAGTTTTGGTAAAGGGTCTGTGCAGAATATCATTCCGTTGAATAATGGCGCGGCAATTAAATTGACCACAGCGCGTTATTTCACCCCAAGCGGTCGTTCTATTCAAGCAAAAGGCATCGAACCTGATATTGCCATTGATCAACTTAAAGTCGAAATGGCAGAAAAATCAGCGATTGAGCGTGTTAAAGAAGCCGATCTGAATCGTCACTTAGCGAATCCAAAAGGGGACAAAGAGGCTAAGGATGCCAAAGAGAGCAAAGAAACAAAATCAGCTAAGGATAAAGCAAAGCCAGCGGATGAGGCAGATAAGTCTGTGAACGATGACAAAGGCGGCGCGATGGTCACTCAGGACTATGAGTTATATGAGGCCTTAACGGTGTTAAAAGTCATGGTCAAATCGAGCGATTTTGCTAAAAAGTAAGTTGTGCTGATGGTTGAGGTGGTGTTGCGTTGATCAAGTTATTAAAGATTGACAAAGTCACCTCAAGCGCGTTAAGATATGATCATAATTAAAAAAACCCCGATTCATTCGGGGTTTTTGTGTTTTTAGGAGAAAATTTATGGCATTAGCAGATCAATTAGAGAAAATGTTTGCGCCAGTGGTCACTGGCTTGGGTTGCATTCTGTGGGGCATTGAATATATTGCGCACAATCATTCGGCAACGCTCAGAATTTACATCGACAAGGTCGGCGGTGCCAATATTGATGATTGCGAGCGTGTGAGTCGTCAAGTGAGTGCCTTAATGGATGTGGAAGACCCTATTGAAGCCGCTTATCGTTTAGAAGTTTCAACCCCAGGATTAGAAAGACGGTTTTTTCTACTGGAGCAGTTGACAGCCTATATTGAGCAGGACATCCGTGTGCGCATTCACAGTCGAGGTATGGGGCGCAAGCGTAATTTCGTGGGTCGGTTGTTGTCAGTGAACACGGATGAGCATTCTTTTGTTATTCACGACCAAGATGCACTCAGTGATCAGGTATTTTTGTGGCGAGATATTGATAAGTGCTCGCTGATTTATCATTTTGAAGATTAATGTCGGGAGGTTATCGTGAGTAAGGATGTTCTGCTGGTTGTTGAAGGGATTGCGAACGAAAAGCGCGTGCCTAAAGAGGCTATTTTTATGGCCATCGAGGCGGCACTTGCTATGGCAACGCGTAAGCATCATGATGATGCTTGTGAAGTTCGGGTGCAAATTGATCGTAAATCGGGAGATTACGAAACCTTCCGTCAATGGGAGGTGGTTGAATCTGATGATGACCTCATTGATGGTTCATTACAGGTGACTTTGGCACAAGCACAAACCATGAACACTGACGTGGAAGTTGGTGGCGTGATTGAGCAAAAAATGGAGTCTATCGAGTTTAGTCGTATTAGCACCCAAGCCGCGAAGCAAGTCATTTTGCAAAAATTACGTGAAGTAGAACGGGCAAAAGTGGTTGAAGACTTCCAGTCGCGTGAAGGGACTTTGATCTCAGGCGTGGTCAAACGCTTGGACAAAGGGGCGGTTTACGTTGATCTTGGCGAAAATATTGAAGCGATTATTCTCAAAAGTGATCAAGTTCCAGGAGAAAATTTCCGCACAGGTGAGCGCGTACGTGGTCATTTGAGAGAAGTGAAGTTTATGCAACGTGGTCCACAATTGTTTATGTCGCGTACCACTCCTGAAATGATGATGGAGTTGTTTAAGCTAGAAATTCCTGAAATCGGTGACGAAATGATCGACATCATGGGTGCGGCACGTGATCCAGGGGTGCGTGCTAAGGTGGCTGTTCGTGCCAATGATAAGCGCATTGATCCGATTGGGGCGTGTATCGGTATGCGTGGTGCGCGTGTGCAGGCGATTACCAATGAGTTATCGGGTGAGCGTGTGGATATTGTGTTATGGAATGAAGACCCAGTGCAATTTGTGATCAACGCGATGGCACCCGCTGAGATTGTTAAAATCAGCATGGATGAGGAGTTGCACAGCATGGATTTAGCGGTGCCTGATGATGGGTTAGCCAAGGCGATTGGCGTACGTGGACAGAACGTGCGTCTTGCCAGCGAACTCTCAGGTTGGGAATTGAATGTCATGACGCTATCAGACATGCAAACGAAGGCTGAAAAAGAGTCAACCGCGCAAATTCAGTTGTTTATTGATGCCTTAGGGGTTGATGGTGAACTGGCTGGTGTGTTGGTCAGCGAAGGTTTCACGAGCATTGAAGAGATTGCCTATGTGCCTTTGGCTGAGTTATTAGAGGTCGAAGGGTTTGATGAAGACCTAGTAACAGCATTGCGTGAGCGTGCTAAGGATTACTTATTAACCAAAGCGATTGAACGCGAAGAGAAAAAAGAAAGCTTTAAGCCAGATGCTGGTTTATTAGCCTTAGCAGGGATGACAGAAGATCTTGCCTTAACTTTGGCAGAAAAAGGGATTCATAACCAAGAAATGTTAGCTGAACTTGGGGTTGACGAATTAGTAGATTTGGTAAATATGCCAGAGAAGAACGCATCGCAGTTGATTTTGGCGGCGCGTGCACCTTGGTTTGAGTAACAGGGGATAAAAGATTATGGCAGATATGAATATTGCGCAATTTGCGCAAAGTATGAGCATGAATGTGGCAACTTTATTGGAGCAATTGCATTCGGCTGGGGTAAAAGGTAAGACGGAAATGTCGAGTGTTTCTGAGGTTGAAAAAAAGCAATTGTTGTCTTATTTAGAGAAAAAACACGGTAAAAGTCATGCAGAGCAAAGCAAGGTGACATTAACACGTAAAACAACGCAGACATTGAGTGTTTCTCCGAATGCAACAGGTGGTAAGCGCACCGTTGATGTGGAAGTCAAAAAGAAACGTACTTACGTGAAAAAAGAAGTAGAACCTGTGAAGATGTTTGAGGTGGTGACACCTGCGCCAACGCCAGCACCAACGCTTGTGATCGCAGAGGTACCAACATTGGCACCCACTTTGGCACCTTCTTCTATGCCAACACCTGCTCCTAGTTTGGCACCAAAAGTTGCTGTTACTGAAGCACCAGTAGTCGCAACAACTGCTGCTGCCCCTACTGCTACGACCGTTGATGCAAAACCTAAGGTGAAGGAAAAAGAGCCACGTCGTCAGGAACCAGTCATGATGCGTGACGATGATCGTAAAAAATCGGGGGGTGGTAAACATCAAGGCAAGTCAGCTAAGTCAGGCAGTAAGCCTGATTTGGTTGGTGAGGAGCGTTTTAACAATCGTGCGGCAAAGAAATCAGGGGGTAAGCAGAAGAAACCTGCTGAAAATCAACATGGCTTTAAGAAGCCAGCGGCACCGATTGTTCGTGAAGTCTTGATTGGTGAAACCATTACCATTGCTGAGTTGGCAGATAAAATGGCGGTTAAATCATCAGAAGTGATTAAGTTCATGATGGTGAATTTGGGTCAATTTATGACCATTAACCAAACCATTGACCAAGAAACAGCCGTGATGGTTGTTGAGGAAATGGGACATACGTCAAAAATTCTCAATGAAAACGCTCTAGAGGAAGCCCTATTAGCCAGTGCGAGTGAGGGTGAATTGGTCATGCGATCACCTGTCGTTACAATCATGGGTCACGTTGACCATGGTAAAACGTCACTGCTTGATGCGATTCGTCGTGCGAAGGTTGCCTCGGGTGAGGCTGGTGGCATCACACAACATATTGGTGCTTATCACGTAGAGACAGATCGTGGTGGTATTACCTTTATTGATACCCCTGGTCACCAAGCCTTTACGGCGATGCGTGCGCGTGGTGCTAAGGT
>CAZLOM010000058.1:6038-12563 GCA_964561185.1 uncultured Piscirickettsiaceae bacterium | reverse complement strand
GGTCGTTTCATGACACTTTCATACTCAAGCATCATCGGCACGGAAACAAGACAAGGAAATGCTTGTTGCTTGCTAATCTCGCTTGTCCGCTTTGCGCCATCACAAGCAATCCTTTTTGGTAAGCATAACATCCAACCTCGTCAGAAAGCAGATAAAGCGTCATAAAACCTTAATATGCCTCACGAAATAATTTGCTATGCTATGAAAAAGGTTGTACTTTTTCGAGGTCTATTAACCATGCTTAGCCCATCCATATTTTTTAATGCTACCAAAGAACCCTATATTTCACGCGCCTCAGAGCGTCATCTTCGATCGTTTCAGGTGACGATTGGTGGCACCAAGTATCGCGGACACGATGTGAGCTTGGGTGGCTTGTCGTTTTTCATGAGTTGGGGCGGTGCAACTTTTGCCAGAGGACAAACATTAACGGCAGTGATTCATGCGGTCATTGATGGTGTACCAGAAATGACACACCTGTCACTCCAAGTTGCCAGCTTCCGATTGAATAAAGAAACAGGAGAGCGTACTTACGGTTGTGCCTTCCAAAGTGAGTCGGGACGCGCTTTTATCGAAATGCTCATTTCTGGAACCAATCCAAACAAGAAAACCCTAATACCAAAGCACTCACCCCAAACATCCAGCGAACAACCATTGCTCGCCGCTAAGCTACCTAACGTTACGCAACTGATCGACTTGGTGAATCAATTATCGGCTGATGCCGTCAATGAAAACACCAGCGATGAAGCCTTCAGAATTAACTCTGCCATTTCATTAGCCAATATGAAGCATTATCTCGCAAGCAATGTCACCAGCCATCACCGCACAGTATCTCGCTAATTGACAGGCTAATCGCACAAAAGCGTTATTTTTTGCACCGTCATTCCCGCGAAAGCGGGAATCTATTTCCTCAACTCGATAGGCCCCACATACCCAATTTCAGAGGCTAACTGAGCATCGGCAGGAATGGCAAGGGGTTTGTCAGCATTTTTACCAGTCACTTGATAAGGGGCTTCACCGTAAGGATGCTGGGTGGTTAGGGTCATATAACCCTTGCCCTTAAGGTTATACCAATAGGGTGAAGTCGCTTCTGCACCAGAGATCACTGAGGCAATGCGCGTTAGCTGTTGACTGGTTAGGTCGTAAGCCCAGACAAAGTCCTCAGGGTGATAAGCACCATCTTCGCCAATGATCAGGAGATTGCTACCTTCAACAAAGGTGAGGTTATCAGGATTGGCAATGGCATCCACGTCGCAGGTTTGATAGCTTGAACCTAATGCCGTATTGGCATAGCCCACCCCAGAAGCAAGCGGTTTACCTGCAACCAACCCTTTCATGTTATAGGCAACAAAGGCTGAACCCATTGTTGCATCAGTACCGAGCGATAATTGATACACCGCACCGCAGACATTTTTTTCCACTTGAACATGATCATTACCACCGAGATGGTTAGCGGGTTTTGCGGTGGAAGACTCCATACCACTGGAAATTTCTGACATGGCAATATAGAGTTTTTGGTCGCGTGCATTGAAAGCAATGCCCTCTTCTTTACGGAACTCAGTGGTCGCGCCCAACAATGCCGCCATGCGTCGGGTTTCTAGTCGAGAGGCGAGGGCAATGTCTTCCATATCAATCTGCCCGTCCCCTGTCATGTCATTCAGACGTAAACACTCCTGACCCACACTCGTATTGACTGACTTGAACCGACCATCCAAACCAGACCCAGCGGTTGGACAGGCACCATCAATCGGGGTTTCAACGGCAAAGATGTCTGCAAACTTGATGCCGTCGTTGGTGCTAATATCATGATCGGGATTGAGTTTTGCATGAATGATCGCATCACTGCTATGCCCCATGTCAATCCAACTAAGAATGGCTTCGCCTACTCCCGTGCCTGTGTGATCGGTGGTTTGTGTCCACTTAGCTGAATACAACTTACCACGGCTCAAATCGCCTGCCTGATCGGCAATGAACAGGAAAAAACCAACATTGGTGCCATCATCGGTGAGATAAACGGTCTTCTGATCTGGCATAACATAAGCCAACTCATGCGAAAATCTGCCCATAGAAAAATGCTTGACATAGCGTGGATTTCCGCGCTGATCAATACTGACCTCAGGTGTCCAGCCATAGTAGTAGGGATTATTGTTACGCGCTTCGCCTTTCCAAAAATAACGGGTAGCAGAGGCATAACGCTTGTCGGGCGTGTCTAATACCACCCGTGCATTGGGCTCGTATTCTTCTGAACCCAGATGCGATTGCCACGGCGTTGTCACGCCTGCACAGTGATTCCAGCCACCAAATCCAGCCGATTGACTGACAAACCTCATGCTGTTAGGACGCACGCTTAATTGTCCACTGGCTGACTGAGTGAGTTCTGTAAAATACATGGCTCCCGTGGAACATTCAAACTGCGTGATGCCATAAAGTCTGCCGTTTTTTTGCAAAAGACTGAGATGATCAGGTCCTGCGCCACCGTCAGAAGCAAAGTCAGGCAAGTCCGTCCCATTACAGACAAGCGGTTTGCCATCGACCACAATAGGCGTATCTGTATAATCTTTGATCAACCCAAAGGTTTCATGATTGTTCTGTTCGCCCACAGAGATGAGTTTGCTATAACGAAGGTTCTGCGCTTCACCATTGACACTGGCTTGAATGGTGGTGCGAATGCGGTTCTTTTCTGCGGGTGTCGTTGGCGGAGCAATACCCACAAAATGAATTTGGGTATCAGACAGGTGATGCACGTCCATACTGTCATCATCATTACCCGCATGGCATTCAGCAAATGGAAAGGCAAGCAGTGTCGCAATCGCGATGGATAGGGGTAAGTGGTTGTGTCTTCTGGTCATTAAAAATTCGTCCATTCTTGAGCTTGGTTCTGAGCAGGCTTGGGCAATGCAAGAGAGTTACCACCCGTGTGCGATGCTGTTGGTTTGGTGTTACCATTAGGCTTGCTCTGAGTAGTGGCATGTTTTGCATGATAATGAGCATGACTGACCACACCCGTATTGAAAAATCCAATACTGTCTATGAGATGATGCGCTTCAGTGCGTAAACTTTCTGCCGCGGCATTGGTTTCCTCAACGAGCGCGGCATTCCCTTGTGTCACACGATCAATTTCGGTCATGGCTTGGTGAACCTGACTGATGCCAATAGATTGCTCTTTAGAAGCCCCTGCGATTTGCTCCACCATCACGGCCACTTCGGCAATCGATTCTGTGATGCCTGAGAGCATATCGCCAGACTTATCTGCCAAGGTCGTACCAACCTCAATACGATTCACACTGTCCACAATCAAGGTTTTAATATCCTTAGCGGCTTCAGCAGATTTCTGCGCTAAGGCTCGCACTTCGCTAGCAACCACGGCAAACCCACGCCCATGATCCCCTGCCCTTGCCGCCTCTACAGCCGCGTTTAAGGCAAGCAGATTGGTTTGGAAAGCAATACCATCAATAATGGTTACAATATCTGCAATTTGTGAGCTAGATTCCTTAATAGCCTGCATGGCTGAAATGGTTTCCTGCATCACCTGCGCCCCTTCATTCGCCTGTGATTGCACATTGTGCGCTAAGTCAGCAACACGTTGAGCATTGGAAGTATTGGCTTGTACTGCCGCCGCCATTTCATTCATGGTCGCACTGGTTTCCTCCAACGCAGAAGCCTGTTGCTGTACGCGAGCAGACAAATCAGCGGCACCTAAAGACACTTGTGTGGCGGCTTCGTTGACCACATTACTGGCATCAGTCACCTTAATCACGGTTTCTTTAACTTTTTTGGATGAGAAGTTTATCGCATCTTTCAACTCTTGTAGCTGACCCTTAAACTTGTCATCTGGTAGGCTTAGGGTAAGATTACCTTGTGCCTGCTGTTCCACGATATGGCTAATGGCGTGAATGGTATGTCCTATGTCGTCCATAGACTTATTCATATTATCCTTCAAGTCCTTAAGGTCTCCCTCAGCCGTGGCAGTTACCCGACCATCAAAATCCCCATTTGCCATGCGTTGCATCGCTTTATTCACATCGCTCAAGACATCATGCGCACGACGCAATGCGAGTTCAACCAAATTCCGAAATGCCTCTGGCACCTGACGATCCATCTGCACGTCAAATCTGCCCTGATTCATACCAAGCATGACTTTTTCCAACTCACTCATCATGAATGACACAGAATTTGCTGACGCATTAACGCCCAATTTTAACTGATCAAGATCGCCCACATACTGCCCTGTCATACGCTGTTCAAAATTAGCGGTGGCAATGGCTGACACCACACGATTCGCTTCCGATAAGCCTGAATCAATCGATTTCATTAACTGATTGAACGCCGTCGCCAATTCACCAATTTCATCTTGCGCTTGATAAGCAACATGATGCTTTAACGACACAGAACGCGTGATTTGTTTGATGTCGGTCACAATGTCATTGATGGGCTGGATAATACGACGACGTGTTTGCAATAATAAGACGATAATGACTGAAATGGCAAAAATAAATAATACCAATACAATCAATTCAGCTCTTAGGGTAGCAGAGGCTTCGTTAGCATTTGCGCTGCTATAAAAGCGTGTCAGAGCCTCTTCAAGCTCGACCCCTTTATCACGCATGGTTTCACGCAGTCCCGGATGATCTTTAATGCCAATTCTGGTCTCAGCATCGACAAGGGCAAGAAAATCAGCTTGATAGGCTTGTGCCAGCTGGGAAAGATGCGCTATTTTCTCAGTTGGTAGCGGTGCTTTTTCCAAAGCGGTTTTGAAGCTTGCTGAATCCATTTTGAATTTTTTGACATAGCTATCGTCACGACGAAGCATAAAGTCTTTTTCATGACGACGAAGCATCAACATCTGCGCGGTCAAATCAACCAGATTGTATTGCTTAAGATCAGATTCAATGGCATGAACTGACTCTCGTAACCGTCCATATAACCCCGTAGTTGGCGTTAAGCCAATATTCTGTTGATGCGCAACCGCTAACTTAAAACTGTCACGATAGGCTTGCATGGCTTGGGTAAACGCCCGACTGTCGCCTAAGATGTTTGGGTCAATACTTGCAATCAATCGTTCAAAATCAGCGTAAAATTGAGCGTGTTTTTCGGCATGAGTCATATCAAGTTTTAAGAAAAAATCACGTTCTTCACGATGCAATTTATAGGCAACCACCGCCATCGCATCAACAATAGAAGCCTGTTCTTTGATGTAGATGATGTTCTGGCGGTCATAGTAGTTAATGCCCAGCATGGCTGACATCATGATGA
The DNA here is from genome assembly GCA_964561185.1 of uncultured Piscirickettsiaceae bacterium. GTDB lineage: Bacteria > Pseudomonadota > Gammaproteobacteria > Thiomicrospirales > Thiomicrospiraceae. Next base: position 7,313 of record CAZLOM010000058.1, on the reverse strand, counting down.
CGCTGGTAATGAGAAGGAAGTTAAGTCGTTGGGAAATTCTCATGATCATTTGACCTTTTGTAATGAGAAAAAGTAGGCATGATGTGGTTAGCCTTTTCTCTAAGCACTGGCTAACACTTCTGCTGTGTCCAATACCGCAAAGGTGTTACCACCTGCGTGCTTTGCCATTTTTTTGGCTGAGGTGGCGAGGGAGGCAAGATGTTGCGGATGATCAATTAAATTGGGTTGTACCAGCAAAACCCCTAAAGACAAACTCATCATTGGAAAGAAATGATCTCTTCCCTGACGATCTTTACCCCAAATCCCCCCTGCTAATTGATCTTGCTCACGATAAAATTCATGAATTTTTTCTTTGAAGGCTTCCAATAGGTGGTCACAAAAAGCCTGATAAGAAGTCTCATCACGAGCAATGGCTAAGAAATCATCACCACCAATATGACCAACAAAATCAATATCTTCATTTTGGAATTGACGGAGCAAACCAGCAATTAACCGAATCACATCATCGCCCTGCTCAAAGCTGTAGTTGTCGTTATAGGGTTTGAAATTATCCACATCGACATAAATAACCGAAAAGGGTTGTGATTGCACCAACCGCTTGTTGATTTCACGCTGAATGGGCACATTACCAGGAAGCCCCGATAAAGGATTGGCATAACGCGCACTTTCAACCTGTAAATCAGTCATTTTACGTAATAGATCAATAAACCTTGCCGTTCCCAAATAACGGTCATTTTTAACAATTAAGAAAGCATCTCCACGATGTGCGCCATCATATTCGGTGATGATATGACTGAGCGACACCAAGGGCATTTCTGCCTCAACAATAATGGGACGTTTATCCATAAACTGGGCGGCTGTTTTGCGTGCATGCAATGATCGACCAAAACGATCCGCTAACAGATCCATCAAATCCCGTCGCCAGACAATACCTTGCACCTTTTTGTTTGTGTCAATCACAGGAAAAAAATCTTGATCTGTATATTTGAATCGCTCCGATACAGCCTCTATTGATAACCCCTCACCAATCGTAATGACAGGCATTGCCAATGAAACAGCCATCTGATTAACCTCTAACACGCTTTTGTCTCCTCAAGAATAACCAAGCACTCTCTCACGATTTCGTCATCCTCGCGTAGGCGAGGATCCATAACATGAAATAGATTCCCACTTTCGCGGGAATGACACTTTTTAGAAGCGTCCTCAACAAACCAACCGCTTCAAGCCATCTGCTCCAGCGCAGGAACCGTCACTTCGTTGGCGGGATGACTTGCC
>CAZLOM010000058.1:0-5938 GCA_964561185.1 uncultured Piscirickettsiaceae bacterium | reverse complement strand
TCAAGCCATCTGCTCCAGCGCAGGAACCGTCACTTCGTTGGCGGGATGACTTGCCAACAATTGGAACTTTTCCATACGCTGCTCTAACATCAAGACTTCGGAAATAATGTTGTCTGAAGTGCTGGCAATCTGTTCTACCATCGACGCATTTTGTTGTGTGGAGGCATCAATATCCTCTAAGGCGTTACTAACCTCAATAATCCCTTCCGATTGACGATTGAGCGCGACGGTCATCTTTTCAGTCATGTTGAAAATACGATCAATGGCTTGAGCACTTTGCGAAAACACATCATGCGTGGTTCTACTCAGACGCAAACCTTCTTCAATTCTTGATAGGTTGGTTTCGGTTACTTGTTGAATATCACGCGACGCATCGGCGGTTTTTTGTGCTAAGGCACGAACCTCACCAGCCACCACCGCAAAACCTCGTCCAGCCTCACCAGCTCGTGCCGCCTCGACGGCCGCATTCAACGCCAACAGATTGGTTTGGAAGGAAATGCTGTTAATAACCTCAGTCATAGAGGAAACCGATTGACTTGCCTCTTGAATCTGCTCCATGGCATGAAGCATCTGATTGACAATATCAATTCCTGAGCGCGACTGATCACGCATCTGCTCGGTGTTATGACTGACCGCTTGCGATTGGGTGAGCGTATCCTGCACGGAATCACTCATTTCCTGCATATGTTGGGTGGTTTGCGCCAAAGCCGCCGCCTGCTTCTGCACACGACGATTTAAGTCTTGGTTGCCAGAGCTGATTTCTTTAATGCCATGTACCGCATGACTGGTCGCCACCTGAACATCCGATAACATGGTTGAGACTGATTCCGCCATCTTACCCATGTTCTGTTTCAAGTCTAACAACTTACCTGAATATTCACCGGGCATCACATAGCTAAAATCACCCATACTAAAGTGCTGTAAGGCTACGGCTTTTTGGTTAATTGCGTCTTCTAAACGGTTTAAGGCTTCATTGAGATAGCGTTTCAGGTTGTGCAATTCTCCCGGCATTTCAACACTAATACGTTGTGAGAAATCGCCTTCACGCATGGCACGAGTGACGCGACGAACATCTTCAATGGCTGACTCTTGCACCGTAATGGCTTCGTCAATACTTCGCACCACCAACAAATACTGTCCAGCATAACGATCTAAAGAAATCTGATAATCCAACTTACCATGTTCTAAGGCAACCGCGGCAGATTGCAAATCATCTAGGGTGGTGCGAACCTTAGTAATGCTGTCATTAAAGGATTGTGCCAATTCAGCCAAATCACCACGATAATTGCCCGTCATGGTATGCGACAAATCGCCTTGAGACATGGCATGGCTGACACGACTAACCTCCTCAATCGCATCATGAATCGACATCATCATACTTTCTAAACTGCTCTGCATTTGCGTTAGTTCATTTTTCCCTGCCAATGGCTGAATATGATCAAAACGTCCTGAACGCGCCATGGTATCTAGGGATTTGGTAATGGTGCTCAAGGGCAACACGATTGATCGAACGGACAGAATGGTAATCAGCAACCCCAATACGGTCGCCAACACAATAGAAGCAATCAGTTGATGCAGACTGTCTTGCGAGGCATCAGTCATTTGTTGATAGGTATGCAAGCGTTTGGTCGCAATGGTATCCGCAATCTTCTGAATATGTTCAGCACCCTGCCCTGAGAGCATACTCAGGGTATTGTTATTCTCGCCAATGGTTTTGGCTGAATCGCGCAAGTCTCCTAGAGACTCTAAATAATCATCACGATGCTGGTTAAGGTTGGCAAGTGCTTCTTCACCAAACACGACTGAAAACTGACTCAAATGCTCTTTAACACCGTCGCCCAATCCTTTATTGCGAATGTCATCAATCATGCTGATATTCAGTGTCGTTACCAATTTTGCCGCTTGAATTTGTGAATAACCGATTTTCTTTTCAAACTCAACAACCTGATTGGCAACTTCTTGATTTTTTGACGAACTCAATAAGACCTGCAAATCCTTAGCCATCTTTTTAGCATTGTTTTCTAGCCCAAAACTGAAAGTTGACAGCATATTGTTGCGCAAAAAGACGCTAGAGTTACTGGCTTTTTTGAGATTGAATAAGAGGTTATCAATCGCAAATAAATGCTGAATGCTGGCTTCATCGACCATATTACCTGCTGACTTTAGCTCCAGCAAACCATTACTGCCATCAACCACCTCTGCCCCTAAATTGTTCAGTAATCTTTGTAACTCTTTACGTAGTTGATCAATTTGCTGGTTAAAGGTTTTGCCTCGCTCTTCGTTCATGGTTATGATGTAATCATTCATTGTTTGCAAGGTACTGCTATAATTGCGCTGAAAATCCGCAATCGGCTTGACCAGATTGACCTCATCATGGTTCAAGGTTTGTGAGTTATCTAATGCAAGATTCATAGATCCCCAACCCGCAAAACCAACAATAGCAAGCATCAACAGTGAAATGACCATATTGATATACAAGCGCGAAGAAATGGTTAAAGATTGCAATAAACGATGCATCATCATGATAATTAGCCCAAAGTTAGAATGAAAACACCGTTTATTTTAGAAAACAATTATGTCTTTTTTGTGACAGGTGTGTGATCAATTCATGAAGACTTTTGGGGCTTCTGTCACATTTTCATTACGCAAAAAAATGCTTATTTTTTCTGAATAATTCTGGACAATTCATCAAAGTGTCAACTTGGCTTCACATTAGTGTCATTCTATTTTTTTACACTTTTCAGCGTTATTAACCAACACCATTAGCCAACACTGAAAAGGGTAGCATCATGCAATCAACCGTTGTGTCTCATATCACTCAACATCCAAAAGCACAGTTGAGCGTTGCCTTTGCCAACACACCTGAACAAATTCAAGCTTGTCAACGATTACGTTTCGAAATTTTCGCCCTAGAAATGGGTGCCAACCTCCCTAGCGCAGATCAAGGCTTAGACATGGATGGTTTTGACCCCTACTGTCATCATTTAATGGTGATTGAAAGAAACACAGGAAAAATCGTTGCCTATACCAGAATCCTGAGTGACATCACGGCTAACCGTATCGGTGGCTTCTACTCAGATCATGAGTTTGACTTAAAGCAGATTCGTAAACTAGACGGACGCGTGATGGAGATTGGACGTACCTGTGTTCATCCCGACTATCGTAATGGGGCGACCATTGGTGTCTTGTGGTCGGGGTTGGCGCAATTTATGATGGAACATCACTTTGATTTCTTGATGGGCTGTGCCAGTGTTAGTCTCGATAATAATGGTGCTCAAGTGCTTGCCATTTCTGATTACCTACAAGCACAGGACTTATTGACCTCAGAGGACAGAAGTGTTCGTCCACGTATTCCGCTGAATCCTTGTTTAATGACTCCCGCAGAAGAAATTGAATGGCCTCCACTGTTAAAAGCCTATCTCAAACTAGGGGCGAAAGTCTGTGGTGAGCCTTGCGTTGATGCAGAGTTTGGCGTAGCTGACTTCTTTATTTTGCTCGACATTCACGATTTGAGCCCTCGTTATATGAAGCATTTTATTGAACGTAGTCACAAGTTCCCTCAAGCCGTTGCCACCAACACATCATTGATGGTGGCTTAACCCATGATGTTTGCGGTGTTTCGGGCTGGTTGGCGATTGCTGTCCGTGATGATGTGGTTGCTATGGGGAAGCCTACTCGCGTTGTTCTTTATCAAGGTTGATGGTCAACAAGCCTATTCACCGCGCCAACGATCCCTGATTCGTTGGTGGATGCGTGGGTTACTCTCTGCAATGGGAATTACACTGACACACAATAAAGTCTCTCAAGCCTCTATCTGGGTTGCCAATCATGTCTCTTGGGTCGATATTATTGCGTTGATGGCGATTGAACCCAGTCGCTTTTTATCGAAAGCAGAAGTGGCGCATTGGCCCATGATTGGGTGGTTGGCAAGACGGGCTGGAACGGTGTTCATGACACGAGGTGGACATCAGGCACAGGCAGTATCGACTCAATTAAGCGAGCTCTTAGGCTTAGGAGATCGGGTGGTCTTTTTTCCTGAAGGCACCTCACAAGGTGGACAACCACTCAAATTTCACGCCAGATTATTTGCTTTACCGATTGCGGAACAACGATCAGTCGCGCCCATTGCGTTGGTTTATCATGATAACCTACGGTCGTTACGCGCCGACCTGAGTTATGAGGGAAGTCAGTCTTTTATGGCAAATCTGTGGCATCTACTGATGCAATCCAACATCAGCATTCAGGTTTCCTTTATGACCGACATTGCTAGCGATGGTTTATCACGCAATGATCTCGCTGATGCTTGCCAAGGCGCAGTGACTTGCGGATGGTTGCAGAAGGTAGAACCCGAGCGATGTTATCCATAACAAATCATCAGAAATGGCATATCAGTTAGAAATACTGGGCAAACATGGCGATATCAACATACCGCAAAAATCATACTACAATTGCACCAAGTCTGCTAAACTTATTCCGCCAAGCAGGCTCATATCTCTTTGTTCTCAACAGATAGCCTTGCCTCGCCAATGGCGTGCTTCTTCACTTTTACCACAAAAAAAGAATCTTTATCAAAATAAGGAAAAAAACGCTCATGAAACTTGAAACCATTGCCTTACATGCCAGTTATCAACCAGAAGCCACCACCAAAGCTGTGGCAGTGCCAATGTATCAAACCACGTCCTTTGCATTTGATAATGCCCAACATGCTGCTGACCTGTTCGACCTTAAAGTTGCTGGTAACATCTACTCACGCATCATGAACCCCACCAATGCAGTCCTAGAAGGTCGTATTGCCGCCATGGAAGGTGGTATTGCCGCATTAGCGGTTGCTTCTGGCATGGCGGCAATCACTTATACCATTCAAACCATTGCGGAAGCGGGCGACAACATCATCAGTACAGGTGAACTCTATGGTGGAACTTACAATCTCTTTGCGCATACCCTGCCACGTCAAGGCATTAAGGTACGCTTTTTTAACAAAGATGCCAGAGATGAAGACATTGCTCAACTGATTGACGACAAGACCAAATGCCTTTACTGCGAAACGATTGGTAATCCTTCTGGCGGTATCGCCGACATCGAGCGTTTTGCGAAAATTGCCCATGCCAATGGTATTCCGCTGATTGTGGACAATACCGTTCCTTCACCGATACTATGGCGACCCATTGAACAAGGGGCAGATATTGTCATTCATGCGGCAACCAAATACATTGGCGGACATGGCACAACCATTGGTGGGGTAATTGTCGATTCGGGTAAATTCCCATGGGCAGAACATGCTGAACGCTTCCCATTACTAAACACCCCAGATGTCTCTTATCATGGTGTCACCTACACCAAAGACTTGGGCGCGGCAGCCTTTATCGGACGCGCTCGTGTGGTTCCCTTGCGCAACATGGGTGCGGCCTTGTCACCGATGAATGTCTTTATGCTGTTACAAGGTTTAGAAACTCTTGCCCTACGCATGGAACGTATTTGTGAAAACACCCAAAAAGTTGCCGAGTTTTTGGTTACTCACCCGCAGGTCGCATGGGTCAATTATGCAGGATTGCCTAGCCATAAAGATCATGCCTTAGCGGTTAAGTACATGGGCGGTAAGGCTTCGGGGATTTTGAGTTTCGGTTTGAAGTCAGGACGTGAAGGTACTCGTAAATTCTACGATGCCTTACAACTGGTACTGCGTTTGGTCAACATTGGTGATACTAAGTCACTTGCCAGCATTCCCGCTGAAACGACCCATCGTCAGTTGAATGACGAAGAGTTAAAATCGGCTGGTGTATCGCCTGAAATGGTACGTTTATCCATTGGCATCGAGCATATTGACGATATTATCGCGGATTTAACGCAAGCACTTTCAGCCAGTGCTTAACCAGCCCGCAGAAATACCAAAACCAGCGAACCTATCCAATTGGTTCGCTGTTTAGGTGAGACCAATACC
>CAZLOM010000057.1:0-12688 GCA_964561185.1 uncultured Piscirickettsiaceae bacterium | reverse complement strand
CTTTACTCACGCTTATCTCGCTTTAATGCACACTCTAATTAGCATCATTATATACTTAATAACGTTGGAGATCAAAAGACCAACGCCCGATAAAGCCACATTCCTCAACTAACTTTGCTTTTTATAAAGATAAAGCAAAACTTGAACCAGAAAGACAATATTAAAACTGCCAAAAAGAAATAATAATAAGGTTGAGAGATCATGCAGAAATCAATGGATTGATCTACAATGAGCATACACCGTGAAACTTATTGTGTAGCACATTGCTATAACTCACCATGTCGTCATCCTCGCGATGGCAAGTAACCTATCGTTTAATTCTTTCCAATGGCAAGCAATCATGGCAAAAAAACTAGAAAAACCAACTTTTTATTGTACCGACTGTGGCACAGAACACAGCCGATGGGCAGGACAGTGTAGTGCCTGTGGTGCATGGAACACCCTTAAAGAATGGACGGCACCAGCCTTTACCGCTGGCGTTGGTGGTGCGAGCAAATCAACGAAATCGAACGGATATGCGGGTGCAAAAAGCGCGGTGGTGCGTTTGGCGGAGGTTTCACTGGCTGAAACACCGCGTTGGTCGGTGGGGTTGGGTGAGTTTGATCGCGTATTAGGCGGAGGCTTGGTACCAGGGTCGGTGGTGTTGATTGGGGGAGATCCAGGGATTGGTAAATCTTCGATTCTTCTACAAGTACAAACGCATCTCTCTGTATCTGGCTTAAAAACCCTCTATGTTTCTGGTGAAGAATCTTTGCAACAAATTGCCTTACGCGCCAGACGAATGCAATTACCCGCCGATGATCTCGCCCTCCTTGCCGAAACCGATATGGACAGCATCCTCGCGCAAGCGCAACAAATCCAACCGCAAGTGTTGGTTGTTGACTCCATTCAAACCATGCAGTTAGACACCATTGCTTCAGCCGCTGGAAGTGTGGTTCAAGTGCGCGAAACCGCCGCCGTGTTAACCCGTTATGCGAAACAAACAGGTGTGGCCGTATTTTTGGTCGGACACGTGACGAAAAGTGGTGAGGTGGCAGGCCCTAGAGTGCTAGAACACATTGTGGATGCGGTGATTTTCATTGAGGGACAAGACAGTCGTTATCGTTTAATGCGAGCCTTGAAAAACCGTTTTGGCGCGGTGAATGAGATTGGCTTTTTTGCCATGACCGATAAGGGCATGAAAGAGGTCAAAAACCCTTCGGCAATCTTCCTCAATCGAGACAGACAACAACCGACAGCAGGCTCGGTGGTGCTGGGTTTATGGGAAGGCACAAGACCTTTATTGGTTGAGATTCAAGCCTTGGTTGATCATAACGCTTTTGGTGCGCCAAGGCGTGTTGCCGTTGGATTGGACGGTAATCGTTTGACCATGCTATTGGCGGTCTTGCATCGTCATGGTGCTGTGCAAGCAGGCGATCAAGATGTGTATGTCAATGTGGTCGGTGGCGTTAAAGTCAGTGAAACCAGTGCCGATTTACCGCTACTTTTAGCGATTGTCTCCAGCTTAAAGAATCGTCCTTTACCGAATGATCTGCTCGTCTTTGGAGAAATTGGCTTATCAGGAGAGATTCGTCCTGTTACCAATGGACAAGAACGCTTACAAGAGGCAGTTAAACACGGTTTTACCAAAGCCATCGTACCACTGGGCAACGCGCCAAAAACACCAATAGATGGATTGAGCATTGTCTCAGTCAGCACGGTGAGCGACGCATTAGCGTCATGGCAGGATTGGTAATACCTAGGCTCATTTCACAAACTTACTTCTGATCCGCGCGGCATTACCAATCACCAACAAGGATGAAATCGGCATACCAATGGCCGCCATGAGCGGAGTGAGTTTTGCGGCAACGGCTAAAGGTACCATGATGAGGTTATACAACAAACTCATGGCAATATTTTGCTTAATGGTACGCAAGGTAACACGTGATAAGTCTAATGCCAATAACACGGACTTCAATTGGTTATTAAGCAAAACGACCTGAGCACTGTCAACCGAAACCTCTGTTCCAGACCCCAAGGCAATCCCCACATCGGCACGAACCAAGGCAGGGGCATCGTTGATACCATCACCGACAAACACGACCATTCGCCCCTCTGTCTGTAAGGACTTAACCGCTAAATCCTTATCTGCTGGCATCACCTCTGCCTGCACGGGCATACCACCCAACTGTTGCGCGAAACTTTGTGCCACTTTGGCATGATCACCAGTGATCATCATCACCTCAATCCCTCTGGCTTTGAGCTCAGACACCACCTCAATGGCATCAGGGCGCAAAACATCGCCTAAGGAAATCCCTGCAACAAGCTGACCATCAACCAACACACAAACCATGGTTCGTCCTAATTCACCTTGTGCGTCCATCCAGCCCTGCTGAAAGTCAGCAAAAGACACCCCCAACTGACGCATCCAATTCAGACTACCCACTTGCCACAATTGACCATCAACCCTAGCCTCCACCCCCAAACCAGAACGAGCCACAAAACCCTCTACCACAACCTGCTCTGTGGTTGGATAATGAGACACACCATAATTCACCAACGCCTCGGCTAAGGCATGTTCCGAGCGTTTTTCAACGACCGCTAATCCTTGCCAAATCTGCGCTTCTGACCAGTTAGGAGACCACACTCTGCCTTCGGCAACCTGCATATTCCCTTGCGTTAGCGTCCCCGTTTTATCAAAAACGACATGGGTAACTTGCGATAATCGCTCCAATACAGTGCCGTTTTTAATCAATACGCCTAACCTTGCTCCCACACCAGAAGCCACCGCGATGGCCATGGGCGTTGCCAGACCAAAGGCGCAAGGACAAGTCACAATCAATACCGCCGTTGCCGCCATGATTGCCGTATCTAACCCAACCTCAACCCACCAGAAAATCAACGCGAATAGGGCTAACGAAAGGGTCACACTCACAAACCACGGGATTACCCTATCCGCCAAACGCGCGATAGGGGCTTTGCTTCCCTGAGCATCCTCAACCAAGGCAATAATACGCCCTAGCGAGGTTTCTGCAAGAATATGCTGAACCTCAACCAGTAAAGCACCCTCCTGATTGTGTGTTCCTGCCGACACCTTATCCCCTACTCGCTTATGAATGGGTTTTGCTTCGCCTGTCAACATCGACTCATTGAGATGACTTTCCCCTTCTAGCACCACACCATCAACTGGAACACGATCCCCTGGATGCACCCAAACGCGATCCCCAGCGGTCAGTAATCGCACCGCCTCTAGTTTTTCTGAGCCATCAGGCAATTGCTTTTTGGCAACCTTAGGTTGTAACGCCAATAAGCGATGTGTCGCATCAATGGCTTTGGTTTTAGAAATAGACTCTAAATAACGTCCCAAGAGCAAGAAAAACATAAAATCAACAAGGGTATCAAAATAAACCTCACCACCACCTGCAGTGGGCATCACCGTGATGTAGAGAGAATAAAAATAGGTCGTCAAAATACCCAATGAAATCGACACGTCCATTCCCAAACGACGACTGCGCAATGCTTGCCAAGCACCGATAAAGAAAGGTTGTCCAGAATACAAGAGCGTTGGGGTCGCCAACCCTAAGGCAACCCAATGAAAAAATTGTTTGTATTCGGGATCATCATTAGCCCCAAAATACAACGAAATCGCTACCCACATGATGTTCATCATTGCAAAGGCGGCAAAGGCAAAACGATAGAGTAATCCGCGATTATAATCTTCTAAAGCTTTTTGGCTGGTTTGGGGATCGTAGGGAATCGAAACATACCCCAGTTGGGCAAGAATATGGAGAATCTGAGACAAACGAATTTGGCGATTATCCCAACGTACTTTAATGCGTCTGGTCGTGAAATTGACACTGGCTAACTGAATACCAGCCGTTTTCGCCAAACGATGCTCAATCAACCACACACACGCGGCGCAATGAATGGACTCTGACATGAGCACAATTTCACGCACATCTCCCAAAGAGGAGACGTAAGCAACCTGCACCTCATCATGATCATAGAGTTCAAGATCAGAGGGAATCATTAAGGGCGTGACCATTGCGTCACGATCGGCTTTATCGTAAAACTGCGCCAACCCAGCCTCATAGATGGCTTCACACGCACCAGCACAACCATGACAACAAAATTGCTTTTCTTCGTCAGCAATGGTCTTAACAACCAAGCCATCCTCAGCAATCGTTTGCCCACAATGATAACATTTCATTTTGCTTCACTCATCCCACAATACCATTTGTCACTGATTATTCCGCATCCGCTACCGATAACGACCCACCCAAATTCATCTTATCTTGCCCAAGTTGTGCCTCAGCAACCCAATCCCAATGCCCTTTTTTGGCAAAAGTCACTTCCGTAGCAAACACACCTGCCTTATCCGTAGGGTGAAGACTTAGCACAAAATCCTCTTTCAGATTAGCAGGACGATAGGCATATAACTCAACACGTTCTGCAGAAACAGGTGTACCCGACTTATCCGTCACCGCGATCTGCACAGTTGCGGGCTTACCTTCTTTTAGTTCAGACCAAATTACCTCTAGCTTCCAGCCCAATAAGGCTTGCGCTTTACGTTCCTCAAGTACCTTCTCATAGTTCACGCCATGCTTATAAGGGTTATTGTTAACCAATCCAGGGTTGGTCACAATGGCCATACTGACCATGAAGAAATTCACCGCCAATACGGTAATCAAAATGACCAACCAAAAAATCACGAATGGATTTTTCCATGGCTTGCTCCAATCTTTTTTGGGTTTAGCAACCACATTTGTACTATCAATCTCTGTTGTATTGCTCATGATGCTCACCTCGCAAATAAAAAACCCAGCAAAATGCTGGGTTTTGTGTTATCCCGCAAAGGGGATATTATAGATCAAAGTCGTTTATTTTTTTGGTGCAATAAACATACTCTCATAAGATTGCTGAATTTCAGGATTATTCGTGTCCTTCGCATGAATCATAACAGGCGTATTCTCACTGATCAAACTCTCACGAGGAGCCTTCACCAAAATAGAAGTCGAGCCAACATTACCAGGTTCAACATGTAATAAATCCACGGTTCCCTCAACCGACATACCTGCAATACCGTCTGCCGATAATTGTACCTGCATGGGCTTGTCCGTTTTGTTCACGACTTTAATAATGAACTTGTTCTGAATCGAACCATCTGACAGCAAGACAAATAATGGCGCACGCTCATGCAGAATATTCAACTTCATTGGTGCAATGGTCGCTAATCCATAGATCATAACACCAGCGGCGATAGACATAATGGTTGAATAGACAATCACGCGAGGACGTTTGAACAATGGGGGCAGAATCTTACCCTCAAACTCAACCATTGACGCATAACGCACCAAGCCTCGTGGCTTATCTAACTTGTCCATTACTGAATCACAGGCATCAATACACAAACCACAAGTGATACAACCAATCTGTTGACCGTTACGAATATCAATCCCTGTCGGACAAACCGCCACACACAGATTACAGTCGATACAATCCCCTATTTTTGGAGCTTCTTCACCAGGTTTTGCACGCTTCATACGACCACGTGGTTCGCCACGATCACGGTCGTAGGTAGGAACAACGGTTTCCTTATCAATCATTGCCCCTTGAATACGCGCGTAAGGACAAAACCACATACAGGTTTGCTCACGCATTTTAGACGCAAATAAATAGGTTGCTACGGTCATCACAGAAATAGCGGCAGTAAAAAACAGTCCCGCCTTTCCTGTTAGTAACTCCCCCCACAATTGAATGGCATCTGTGAAATAAGCTAAAAAGCTAAACGCCGTTAAGAAAGACAACACCAAGAAAATAAGCTCAGTACCGCCTTTTAACTTAATTTTTTCTGCATTCCAAGGGGCTTTATCCAACGCCATACGTTTGTTTGGATTTCCTTGAATTTTTTCCTCGATCCAAGTAAACACATCCATCCAGACGGTTTGGAAACAGAAGTAACCACACCACACCCGCCCAGCAATCGCCGTAGATGCTGCGAGCAACATCGCAAAGAACAACAGAATTGCCGCCAACATCCAGATGTCTTGTGGCAGAATGGTCAAACCAAAGATATGAAACTGACGATTAGGAATGTCCCACAAAATAGCTTGGTGTCCATCCCAACGCAAATAAGGACCGACGAACAACGTAATCCAAAATGCCGCCGCAAACCACTTAAAGTTACGAAAGGCACCATCCATACGTTTGGCATGCACTCTTCCACCTGTACTCACAGGCAATATTTCTACCCCGATTTCATCCAAGGTACGAGAAGCACCCTTTTCCACATTTTGAACCCGCGTTGGATCATAGTCCAACGGCTTACTGGTCATTTGATTTTCTTCTGACATTTGATTACCTTTATTTATCAACTTGCCCGCCAAAAACGACAAAGGCTCAGAATTCTGAGCCGTTTGTCACCATTACCCTTATGCTGGGTAATTTATTAACGTTCCATCCCTTCCATGTTTCTAAAGGCTTTAATACCCCAAGCAATCAAGGAAATAAAACTTAACGCCACAGCACCGAGTGAAATCCATAGTACGAAGTCACCGTTTAAGCCACCGAACATTTGACACCTCCAGTTTTTGATTTAAGTATGCAGGATATAATGATACACAATATAAAAAAAAGGGAAAGCCTAAACTTTCCCTTTCTTCACAAAACTTGACATATATCAAGATCGCTTGACAAAATCAAACGAGACTTATTTACCGCCGCCTAAGCTATGCACATAAACAGTCAAACGCTTAACTTCTTTGTCGCCCAAACGCTCAGCGAACGCTGGCATTACCGCAGGACGAGTGTCTTTATCGCCCATTGCATTCACACCGTGCGCAATGGTTTTAACCACTTCAGCCTTCTCGCCAGAGAAACGCCATACTTTGTCATTCAACTTGGCCGCACCTAATGCCGCCATACCTGAACCATCAGGCATATGACAACCAGCACAACCAATGCTGTTGAATACTTCTTTACCAGCCGCAACAGAAGACTCTTCAGACTTACCGTTTGCCATTGCGATAACAAAGTCAGCAACATCACTGATTTGTTGTTGTGACAACATTGCGCCATAGCCTGGCATGTTACCAATGCGACCACCCGTTACGGTTTGATAAATGCTGTTTGCATCACCACCAAATAACCAATCATCATCCGCAAGGATAGGATAGCCTACGTTACCCATACCACCTGAACCGTGACACGCCGCACAGTAATCACCGAACAATGCTTTAGAAGTTGCTACCGCATAGTTCACTAGGTTTTTATCAGCCAGAATTTCATCAACTGATTTGCTTGCCAACGCCGCTTCTTGCGCCGCAAACTTCTCATTACGCCACTGCTTCAAGGTATCAAAATCGTCATGATACTCTTTAACAGCCGTCCAACCAGCCATACCTTCTGTATGTCCTGTAGGACCTGGAATGGTAGGATAGTACAAGGCGTAGAAAATGATGGTCAAGAAACTTGCATAGTAAGCCAACGACCACCATAAGGGTGGTGGGTTATCTAACTCGCGAACGTCCTCATCCCAAATGTGACCAGTATTGCCTTCATTTGGCCACGGATTGTCATGTGCCATAATTTATGATCTCCTCAAATCTTTTGATCTTCGTCGTTTAATGGAATCATGCGCTGCTCTTCTAATCGCTTGGCGTTCTTAGGACGCAAGGCATAAAAAAACGCAACCGCCATACCAACGAATACCCCAACGGTGAGCAACATTCCACCCCAATCCTGAGCGGTCATTGCCGCCCAGTCGGTGTTGAAATATGCTTCGATGTTACTCACGATAAGCCTTGCTATCGTCTAACTTAACCATGGTACCCAATACTTGCATGTAGGCAATAATGGCATCCATCTCAGTTTTTCCTTTGATAGACTCATCAGCCATAGCGATGTCTTCCTCAGTATAAGGAACACCCATCAACTTCATCACACTGAGACGTGCTTTCATATCACGCTTAGTACCAAAAAAGTCATTTTCAATTGAGTTTTCAGCTAACCAAGGATAAGCAGGCATCACAGACTCAGGCACGAGTGCTTGAGGACGCATCAAGTGCATATAATGCCACTCGTTAGAATACTTACCACCAAGACGAGCCACATCTGGACCTGTACGCTTAGAACCCCATTGGAATGGGTGATCATACATAGACTCAGTCGCCAATGAGTAATGACCATAACGCTCACGCTCATCACGGAAAGGACGAATCATCTGGCTATGGCAATACATACAACCTTCGCGCAAGTAAATATCTTTACCCGCTAACTCTAAAGGGGTAAAGGGACGAACACCATCACCAGCCTTCCATTCAGAAGCCCAGTTACCAGCCTCATCCTTGTAGAATAACTTCTTACCTTCACGATTCCAAACCAACTCAGGGAACAACTGCTTACCAGCTTCGTCAGTTCTCTGATGTTCTAAGGTATCTTTTAGATAAAATAATGGAACGATCTCAACGATACCACCGATAGAAACCATCAGTGCCGTACCTAACATCAATGCAAATACATTCTGTTCGAGCCATTCCTGGAAATTTTTTGGCTTACTCGCTGCCATTATGTAAACTCCTCAGTCGGATTAACCTAGAGGTGGTGCAACCAGTGATTGCAGCCACCTCAACCCTGTTTATTATGCGTGAGCTGTTGATGCTTGACGCGCACCAGCTGTCTTGATGGTCATGATCATGTTGTATAACATGATTGCCGCACCAAGGGTAAACAACACACCACCTACAGCACGCATTGCGTAGTATGGGTGCATCGCAGAAACAGACTCAGCGAAGGTGTAAGCCAATGTACCGTACTCGTCATATGCACGCCACATTAAACCCTGCATGATACCTGATACCCACATCGCAACGATGTAGAATACAGTACCAATGGTCGCTAACCAGAAGTGGAAGTTAATCAACGACATTGAATACATTTCAGTTTTCCACAACTTCATCGTCATATGGTAAACAGAACCAATCGCAACCATCGCAACCCAACCTAACGCACCAGAGTGTACGTGACCGATTGTCCAGTCAGTGTAGTGAGACAAGGCGTTCACTGTTTTCGCTGACATTACTGGACCTTCGAAAGTTGACATCGCATAGAAAGCCAACGCCATTACCAAGAAACGCAAGATGTAGTCAGTACGTAAACGATCCCACGCACCAGAAAGTGTCAACATACCGTTCAATGCACCACCCCATGAAGGAATGATCATTGCTAAAGATACCGCCGCACCCAATGAGCCTACCCAGTCAGGTAATGCAGTGTACTGCAAATGGTGAGCGCCTAACCATACATAACCGAACATCAATGCCCAGAAGTGGATAACCGACAGACGGTAAGAGTAAACAGGACGTTGTGCTTGCTTAGGAACGAAGTAATACATCATACCCAAGAAACCAGCAGTTAGGAAGAAACCTACCGCATTGTGACCCCACCACCATTGAATCATGGCATCTTGTACGCCACCAAACATAGAGTAAGAGCGGAACAAGCTTACTGGAATTGCCAATCCGTTAACCACATATAAGTAGGTCACCATGATCAACATACCCAAATAGAACCAGTTAGCAACATAAACATGTGGTACTTTTTCTTTATCACGCGTTGCAATGGTCATCGCAAAGTTGAATAAGAACATAGCCCATGCCAAGGCAACTGCTAAGTCTAATGGCCACTCTAACTCATGGTATTCTTTACCAGACAACATACCAGAAGCTAAAGTAATCACAGCCAATAACAAGGCAATCTGCACCGCTACGAACTGAATCCATGCAATCATGTTGCTATACAACGGACGACCACTGGTTCTTTGAACAATGTAAAAACCTGTTGCCATCAATACGTTAGCACCAAAAGCATAAATTACTGTATTAGTATGAATAACACGTAAACGACCGAAAGTAATTTCGGCAGTATCAAAGTTTAAAAACGGCCAAGCAAGCTCAGACGCCGCATAAGTACCAAAAAAAGTACCCAGCACCAAGAAAAAGATGGATGCCAAAGCAAAGGCTTTAACGACACCATCATTATATTGTGGTTGTGCAACCGTGTTCATCTATGAACTCCTCTCTATAATTGAACACACCCTACCTCACGTCTCTCAAAGCACACCAACTTCGCCATCCGAAAACCACGCTTGCCGATTTGACTTGAAAGACCTAATTCTAATTATAAGACCTATCGATACCATAATGCTTGAACGAGAACAGCAATCTGATTAAAACTTAACCACAATCAAGTAGAACACCCTTGAATGCCTTGCATAAAGCTCACAAGCAGACGCTAACGACTCGTCTGACACTTAGAGACGGTACAATTCTATGCACCGCCGACGCAACTTCCAGCAAAATATATTTATTACCCATATAAGCAAAAGTTATGACTAAAAGAAATACGTGATAAACGGCTCTCCTTCACAGGGAAAGCTAGCGAGTGAAGCGCAAGCAATGTTACAATAAAAGCATCCTATTTTAATTTTCTGTGAAGGATAGTCAGATGACGCGCCATGCCAGTATTGAACGAAAAACCCTAGAAACCCAAATAAAAATCGACATCAACCTAGATGGCACGGGTAAAGCTCGCTTGACCACTGGTGTGCCTTTTTTAGAACATATGCTGGATCAAATTGCACGTCATGGCATGATCGATATTAACATTGAAGCCATCGGTGACAACCATATTGATGATCATCATACCGTAGAAGATATTGGCATTGCTTTCGGCTCTGCATTGGCGAAAGCGGTTGGAGATAAGAAAGGCATCGCGCGTTATGGTCATGCCTATGTTCCCTTAGATGAAGCCTTGTCTCGTGTGGTGATTGATTTATCGGGTCGTGCAGGATTGCAGTTTGACTGTCAGTTTACCGCTGAACGCATTGGTAACTTCGACACCCAATTGGTGCAGGAGTTTTTCCAAGGCTTCGTGAATCATGCGCATGCGACACTGCATATCGACAATTTACGCGGTATCAACGCTCACCATCAGGCTGAAACCATTTTCAAGGCATTTGGTCGTGCGTTACGCATGGCATTGACTGCTGATGAGCGCATGGCTGGCATGCTTCCCTCAACAAAAGGTGCTTTGTGATGGCAGACTTACGAGAAATCGTGGTGGTTGATTATGGTATGGGTAATTTACGCTCAGTGAAACAAGCCCTACTTCATGTTGCACCGCCCAATACCCGTATTAGCGTAACAGAAAATGCTGAACAAATTTTGAATGCTGATGCAGTGGTTTTTCCTGGTCAAGGTGCGGCAAAAGCCTGTATGACCGCCTTAAATAACATTGAAGGATTGCATGAAGCAGTCATGACCGCTGCGCAACAAAAGCCTTTTCTAGGTATTTGCATGGGAATGCAGGTATTGATGTCCCACTCAGCAGAAAACGGTGGCGTTGATTGCCTTAACCTGTTTCAGGGAAAGGTATCAGCCTTTGCAGATCAACCCAACTGGAAGCCAGAACACAAAATACCACAGATGGGCTGGAATCAGATCACGCACACCCAATCTCATCCCCTGTGGCATGACATTCAAAATGACAGTCGATTCTATTTTGTACATAGCTACTTTGTAACCTCCAAAGAAAGCGCATTAACAGCAGGAACGACGGAGTTTGGCATTCACTATACGTCTGCCATCGCTCAAAATAATTTATTTGCTATTCAAGCACATCCTGAAAAGAGTGCTGATGCTGGTTTACAACTATTACGCAATTTCTGTGTATGGACAGGAGAATAAAAATGCTACTAATTCCCGCAATTGATCTCAAAGATGGTCAATGTGTTCGCTTAAAACAAGGTCGAATGGAAGACGCAGATGTGTTTTCGAGCAATGTATTAGAAACAGCTACTCGCTGGGTTGAAGCGGGATGCCGCCGTTTGCATATGGTTGATTTGAATGGTGCTTTTGCAGGTGAACCCGTGAATGCCAAAGCGGTACTCGAAGTGACCAAAGCCTTCCCTACCCTTCCCGTGCAAATTGGTGGTGGTATTCGTGATTTTGATACCATTCAACGCTATTTAGATGCGGGTGTCAGTTATGTCATTATTGGTACAAAAGCGGCGAAAGAGCCTGAGTTTGTTGCCGAGGCTTGTGCTAAATTTGCAGGTAAAATTATTGTTGGTTTGGATGCTCAAGATGGTATGGTGGCGATTAATGGTTGGGCGGAAATCACAGAGCATCACGTGATTGATCTTGCCAAACGCTTTGAAAACGATGGTGTGAACGAAATCATCTACACAGACATTGGACGTGATGGCATGATGCAAGGCGTAAACGTAGAAGCAACCAAAGCACTTGCTGAGGCGGTTAATATCCCCATTATTGCCAGCGGTGGCATCACCAACCTTGATGATATTCGTGCCTTATGTGCCGTTGCCAGTAGTGGTATTTCAGGCGCGATCACAGGTCGTGCTATTTATGAAGGTAGCTTGAACTTTGCCGAGGGACAGAAATTGGCTGATCAGTTGATGGGACGCGCATAATGGCATTAGCAAAACGTATTATTCCTTGTCTTGATGTTGACAAGGGTCGGGTGGTCAAGGGCGTTAATTTCGTTGGTATCCGTGATGCAGGAGACCCCATTGAGGTTGCTCGTCGTTATAACCTACAAGGGGCTGATGAAATTACTTTTTTAGACATCACAGCCACCAGCGATGACCGTGAGACCCTCGTTCATGTCGTTGAACAGGTTGCGAGTGAAG
>CAZLOM010000056.1:0-12822 GCA_964561185.1 uncultured Piscirickettsiaceae bacterium | reverse complement strand
CATTCTTTTCATGGCTCAATTATACAATAACCAAAAGGATTCTGTTAAACTTGCTGTGCAAGCGGCTTATATCTCCGCCCTGAAGGATGGAGTTTTACGCCGCGACTGATAAAATATCATCATCAAACGTCATAAACGCCTGCAATTCTGGTAAAATTCTTTCATCATGATTTCTGTGTACGCAGAAGCCAAATCGGACGTTGCATAAAAACTACCTTATTGATGCACTCTGATTCTTTTCTGACTGATCTATTAAGAGGGTTAATACTTTGGAAAAGCGACGCGTTGTTATTACAGGAATGGGTATTCTCTCTCCTCATGCCAATAATTTACAAAATGCTTGGGAAGCCATCCTCGATGGTAGTAGTGGTATCGTACCGCTGACAGCCTTTGATACCTCTGATTTTACCACCCGTTTCGGTGGCACCATCAAAAACTTTGATCCCGCTCACTGGATTCCTACTAAAGAAATTAAAAAGATGGATCCATTTGTTCATTACGGGATTGTTGCTGGGCTAACAGCATGGAAAGACTCAGGATTGCGTGTCACAGACAGTAACCGTTTTCACATTGGTGTTGCGATGGGTTCGGGTATTGGCGGTATTGGCACCATCGAACACCAACATGATCAATTTTTGGCGAATGGCCCCAAACGTATTTCCCCCTTTTTTGTGCCTTCTAGCATTATTAACATGATCTCTGGTCATATTTCTATTATGCTCGGCTTACAGGGTCCTAACGTGTCAACCGTGACAGCCTGCGCCACAGGTACACACGCCATTGGTGATGCTTACCGCATGATTCAATATGGAGATGCCGATGTGATGATTGCTGGGGGTGCTGAACATGCAACCACTCAGCTAGGGTTAGGTGGATTTTGTGCCGCACGCGCCCTATCACAACGTAATGATGATCCCCAATCAGCCTCACGCCCTTGGGACAAGGATCGTGATGGGTTTGTGCTGTCTGATGGCGCAGGTGCACTCGTCTTAGAAGAATATGAGCACGCCAAAGCGCGTGGTGCAAAAATCTATTGTGAAGTCATTGGGTTTGGGATGTCTTCTGATGCACACCATATGACCATGCCCCTCAGCGATGGCAGTGGTGCGGCACGCTGTATGCAAAATGCCTTGCGCGATGCCAAACTCAACCCAGAACAAATTCAATACATCAACGCTCATGGCACTTCTACACCGCTTGGTGATCTTGCGGAAACCAAAGCCATCAAACTGGCTTTTGGTGATCATGCCGCTTCACTGATGGTGAGTTCAACCAAGTCGATGACGGGACATTTATTAGGCGCGGCAGGTGCGATTGAATCTATTTATTGTGCCTTAGCACTTCGTGATCAAGCCGTACCACCAACCATCAACCTACATCACCCCGATGAGGATTGCGACCTTGATTTTGTGCCACACGAAGCACGTCGTCGCCAACTGCGTTATGTACTCAACAATTCATTTGGTTTTGGTGGTACGAATGCTTCTTTAGTATTTGCGCATCTGTAATAACCATGACACTTCAAACGCGCCAATTGCTTCAGCCAACCGATCTACTTGGTCTGGCTGATGCTTTACCCGAGCGTTATCCGTGTTTACTCTCTAGCGTTAATTCAACCAATCCTGCACATCACTATGACTTGCTCTTTGCCGACCTTTTGCCTGTGAATCTCTCAGTGCTGGATGACATAGATGTCTCGCAGTCACTGACCGAAAACGCAGTAAACCTACCCTTAGACCTACCCTTTGTCGGTGGCTATTTGGTTTTCTTGCCTTACGAATATGCACAAACCATCGAACCTAGGTTGACGCTCCCAGAAGGCAAGCTCACAGCGCAAGTGTGGCAAGTCGGGTCAGTCTTTATTTGGGACAGACAGACCAATCAACTGCATCTCATTATGCGAGAGGAAAACGCGGAGCAAGCAGAAAGCTATTGGCAAGATTGGGAAGAATATGGACAAACACCTCGTATCCCTCAACCATTGGGTGACTATCAATTGCGAGAGGACAATCCTGAAGACTTTTTAACAGGTGTTGCACGCAGTCGTGAGTACATTTTAGCGGGCGATGTCTTTCAAGTGAACCTATCTCGCGCTTGGCAAGCTGAATTTACGCACCCCATTACGCCGACACAGGTATTTGCCCACTTACGTCAAGCCAATCCTGCCCCTTTTTCTGCGGTATTAACCCAAACAGACTGGGGCATTGTCAGCTCATCCCCTGAGCGTTTGGTATCGGTCAAACAGGGGGTGGTTGAAACTCGTCCCATTGCTGGCACGCGTCGTCGTAGCGAAGACCTGACGAAAGACCTCGCCTTGATTGATGAACTGAGAGCCCATCCTAAAGAAAATGCAGAACACATCATGTTGTTAGATCTTGAACGTAATGACTTGGGGCGGGTTTGTCAGGCAGGAAGCGTTAAGGTCAATGAGTTAATGACCGTTGAAAGCTATGCTCACGTACACCATATCGTTTCAAATGTTCAAGGCAAACTCAACTTAGGAACAACGGCATTAGCGGTATTACATGCGACCTTTCCCGGTGGCACCATTACAGGCTGTCCTAAAGTACGTTGTATGGAGATCATCGCCGAACTAGAACAAACAGCTCGTGGTGTTTATACAGGGTCGTTGGGTTATGTCAGTGTTGACGGACAAATGGACATGAACATCCTCATTCGCTCCTTCACTTGGACAGAAAAAACCCTCAGCTTTCGGGCAGGTGCTGGCATTGTTTATGACTCAAACGCCTCCGCAGAACTGGAAGAAACACGCCATAAAGCCAAAGGACTTCTTCGCAGTCTTCAGGCTTCAGGGTCAAAAACAAGCTAAGAATAGGTGGCATCTGTGATATGAATCCTATTGGCATAAAGAGGATTAGAAAATCATTATGTGTATCTTCTTCATTTTTTCAGTATAATAGATATATTAAAGAATGTAAAAACATCGCGTTCAGTTAGCACACGTGGTATTGCCATAGCATTAACGAGTTAATAAGCTGTGCAATCCTCATTTAAACTATCTATGAAAGGAAACGGCTATGAAAAAAATTTTACTTACCGCTTTATTAGGGCTTTCAAGTGCAACCTCTGCTACGGCGGGTACGGTTGTTTATGCGAATAGTTGCTGTGAGATTCCAACCGCTCAATACGTTGTCACCTCTCCAGTGGTTACCATTCCAGTGGTTAGCACGCCAAGCTATGTAGTGAGCACGCCACGCGTGGTTGTGTCACAACCAACCGTTATTACGTCATCGCCTTCTGTGATTTACTCTAGTGGAACCTATTGCAATCAACCTGCTAGCGTTACCTATTACAGCTACTGATTACCCTGCTATTCCAAGTAATCGCATGGTTGTTGATTCTCTGAGGCTTCGTTGAAGCCTCAGGAACTGCTGAGTTACCTGCCCCTTTATCTCTCGCTCTACGAAACATCTGCTATGAATCACATACAAACCTTTCTGTTCAATCAACTTGATATTCGCGGTCGTTTTGTTACCCTAGATACTGAATGGCAAAGGTGGCAGGAAAATCGCCACTATACGCACACCGCCAACCAACTCTTAGGACAATGCGGTGCTTTTCTCGCCCTCGTTGCCAGCGACATCAAACACCTAGGACGCTTAACCCTACAATTAACCAGCGACGAAGCAATTAAAACGCTGGTCGTTCAGTGCAGCATTGAGCCTGAACGCTTGACCCTACGTGGCATGGCTGACGCGCCAACATTAGCAGAAGATGCCCAATTACTCCCTGCACTCATGGCAAGTGATCTGGCAATGACGCTCTATAGTGCGCCAAGCAACCATGAGTATCAAAGTTTTGTGCCGATTGAAGGGGATTCACTGAATCAGATTTTTGCGAATTATCTCACTCAGTCGGTGCAACAGCCCACGCGCGTTTGGTTGTCTGCCACAGCCAACAAGGTGACAGGATTGATTTTAGAAAAGATGCCCGATACGGACTTCAAAGACCCAGATGGTTGGGACAGACTCCTACACCTAACAGACAGTTTAACCACTGAAGAGCTGAATACTTGGTCATTAGAAGAGATAGAAGCACGACTCTTCCATCAGGAACAGGTCATCAATTACGCACCCATTTCGGTCATCTATCATTGCCCAAAAGATCAGGCACGTATTGACCAACTGTTACGTTCTATTGGTGAAGCAGAATGTCGTGAAATTTTAGAAACGGAAGGACGCGTGATTATTTCTAACGCCATTTGTAATCACGATTACATCTATGATGCCGAAGCTGTAACAAAAATCTTCACCCCACAATAAGGCTAAAAAAGCAGAAGATGCCAGACCAACAAACCTCTCTGGTTAGGATGATTTTGTCTCTTCTGCTGGCTTTTTCCAGACCTCCCAAACCATCAACAACGCGCCCACCGTAATGGCAATGTCAGCAATGTTAAAGGTTGGGTAATGCCACACCCCAATATAGAAATCAATAAAATCAGTTACTTGACTTGATACCGCACGATCAATTGCATTACCTATCGCGCCCCCTAATAATAAAGACAGCGAAAGATTAGACAGAAGATCATTTGATGCGTTTCTTGCCAACCACACCATCAAAAAAGCAGAGATTCCCAGTGCCAAAGCGATAAAAAACCATTTTTGCCAACCGCCTGCATCGCCAAGAAAGCTGAATGCCGCGCCAGTGTTAAAGGCAAGTGTCATGTTCAAGAAGGGAATCACTGGCACAGGCTCGTAGGAGGAAAGCACAGAAACCGCCCAGAGTTTGGTCAATTGGTCGATGGCGATCACCGCCACCGACAACCATAACCATACTAAACCTGTTTCGCGCCAATTCGACAAGTTAGGCTTATTAAGCATAACGTCTCACCTCGCCCTCGCCTTCAATGTTTTCGACACAGCGACCACAAATAGACTCATGTCCTGCATGACTACCCACATCCGCACGGTGATGCCAACAACGATCACATTTTGCTTGTTCCGTTGGTGTTACTAACACAGCCACACCAGCTAACTCAGGCAGTACCACCGCTGAATCAACCATCTGCGCCATGGGTAATAGCTTCGCTGACGAAGTGATCAACACAAAGCGCAATTCATCTTCCAGTTCTGCCAAGGTGGCAGACCAAGTCTCATCAGCAAACAGGGTGACTTCTGCCGTCAATGATCCTTTAATCTTGCCCTCATTACGCAAGACTTCCATTTGCTTATTCACACCATCGCGCACTTGCATCATTTTTTGCCAGAAGGCTGTATCCATCGCGCTATCGCTCAAACACGCAGACAAACCCTCATACCATTCTAGGGTAAACACACTGCTAATAGGCAAAGACAATTCCGCTTGCATGGCTTCGTAGAGCTCATCTGCCGTAAAGCTCAGTACAGGCGCAATCCAACGCACCATGGCTTGCAGGAGATGATACATCGCGGTTTGTACTGAACGATGCGCTTGTCCGCCAGCTTTAGCCGTATATTGACGATCTTTGATGATGTCTAAATAGAAAGAACCCAACTCACCCGAGCAAAAATTTTGTACCAGATGAATAATTTGGTGGAACTGATAAGATTCGTAGGCAGTGATGATTTCTTGCTGAATCTGGTTCGCACGATGAATCACCCATTTGTCTAAGGCAACCAAGTCTGATATGGGTAAGGCTTGTTCAGGCTTGAACCCTTTTAGATTAGACAAGAGGAAACGTGCCGTGTTACGAATACGACGATAACCGTCTGCAATACGCGCAATAATTTCGTTAGAAACCGTCATTTCATAACGGTAATCACTAGAAGCAATCCATAAGCGTAGAATGTCCGCACCCAATTTATCGCAAATTTCTTGCGGTGCAACCACATTACCCTTAGATTTTGACATCTTATGACCAGAAGCATCCACCGTAAAGCCATGCGTCAACACCGCTTTATAAGGGGCTTGACCATCCATCGCTAATGAAGTCAACAATGACGATTGAAACCAACCACGATGTTGGTCAGAACCCTCTAGGTACAGATCAGCAGGGCGGCTCAACCCCTCTCGTTGTTCTAACACACAATGATGCGTTACCCCTGAATCAAACCACACATCCAAAATATCGGTCACTTTTTCGTAGTGTGCTGAGTCTTCACCAATGAAGGCTTCCGCTGAGGTGTTGTACCACGCATCAATCCCTTCTTGCTCAATACGTTGCGCAACCGTTTCTAAAATTTCAGCAGTACGAGGATGTAACTCATGTGTTTGCGAATGAACAAACACAGGAATAGGCACACCCCAATGACGTTGACGCGAAATACACCAATCAGGACGACCCTCGATCATGGCATGAATACGACCTTCGCCCCATTCAGGCACCCAGTCAACCGTTGGAATGGTTTTCATCGCTGAATCGCGTAACCCTGCTTGCTCCATACTAATGAACCATTGTGGGGTCGCACGGAAAATCAACGGTGTTTTGGTACGCCAACAATGCGGATAGCTATGGGTAATGGCGGTATGGTGTAGCAACACCTGCTTTTCACGCAGAAGCTCTAACACCTTCGCATCAACGGTTAATACCGACTCGCCTGCAAAAAACGCAGTCCCTTCCATGAACTTACCATGACCATCGACAGGACAATCCACAGGCAGTTGATATTTCAACCCCACTTGGAAATCTTCGACACCATGCGCGGGAGCGGTATGTACCGCGCCTGTACCTGCATCAAGGGTAACGTGTTCACCCACAATCACAGGCACTTGCTTGTCTAAAAGCGGATGTTGCAATGCCAAATGTTCTAGGGCTTGCCCCGTACCATTTGCCAACACACGATACTCACTGACACCATAACGTGCCATTGCAGATTCAAGCAATCCGTGTGCAAGGATAATACGCTCGGCAGGTGCATCATCACGCGCAGACAATTGCACAAGTGCGTAATCCAATTCAGGATGCAGGGAAACCGCCTCATTAGCAGGCAATGTCCAAGGCGTGGTTGTCCAAATCACAACCGACAAATTACCTTCACCTTTATCCAAATGCTCTGCTTGCCAACGCTTAAATAAATCAGCCTCATCTACGACGGCAAACCGCACATCAATGGCATTTGAACGCTTATCGGCATATTCCACTTCAGCTTCCGCCAACGCCGACTGTGCGCCTACGCTCCAATAAACAGGCTTTAAGCCTAAATAGACATGACCATTGGCAATGATTTTACCCAAAGCACGAACTTGGTTGGCTTCAAACTTGAAATCTTTGGTCAAATAGGGGTTGTTCCAGTCGCCTAGCACACCCAAACGCTGAAAGTCTGCTTTTTGACGTGCCACCTGCTCATCCGCATAATCACGGCAGGCTTGACGGAATTGTGTCGCATCCAGCTTAGTCCCCACCTTGCCTTTTGCTTTTTCTACATTTAACTCAATCGGCAAACCGTGACAATCCCACCCCGGAACGTAGGGTGCATCAAAGCCTGACAAGGTTTTAGATTTAATAATAATGTCTTTGAGCACCTTGTTCACCGCGTGACCGATATGAATATCACCGTTAGCGTAGGGAGGACCATCATGCAGGATAAAGGTTTTTTTACCCTTGCGAGCCGAACGAATGTGACCATAAAGGTCTTGATCCTGCCACTGTTTCAAGCGTGCTGGTTCTTTTTTAGGTAAATCACCGCGCATTTGAAAGGCAGTATCGGGGAGATTAAGGGTCGATTTATAATCGGGCTTTTGATCTTGCATGATGGTCACTCAACGAATCCAAAAAATTAAAACGCTTCTATTTTACCAGAGGAAAGCGAGATTGATGCCCTTTTTCACAATTCTATCAAGCAATTCTTTATAATAAACCGAACTGTAAAGAGAGACATACGCTTAACCGCTATTGGGAAGAAGCATCGACCCATTAGATTTTATTATGAGGGTAGTAAAACTTTCAGTTTTCGCAAATCAGTCAATCATCGTATCCTGATATGGCGAAATTTTAGATCATAAATTGGAGAATTAGCATGAAAAAAATGACATTACTAAAAGGCTTTGCCTTAGCCGCCGCTGTAAGCACTTTGAGTGGTTGTGGCACAATGAATGCGATTGGCAACCTAGAAGAAGGTGCTGGTAGCACGTTTATGGACATTTGGGACAAGTGGGTTAAGGCTGAAGGCGATATCGCTGAAGCAACCATGTGGGAAATCAAAGTGGCTGATGGCGTTAAGCTAGATGATGTTAAAGATGCGATCAACAGCGTTGCGACCAATCGTAACATCAAAAACGTGGGTGAACTGCCACTTTCTGAAGAGTTGAAAGCGCGTGGTGTTAAGTCTGGCGTGGTTCACGTGATGTCTTTCTGTAACCCAGATACCGCACGTAAAATGATTGACTTTTCACCAGCGATGGGTGGTTTCTTACCTTGCCGTGTGAACATCATCGAAAAAGCGGATGGTATGTACATTTACACCATGAACATGGATATGGCGATCAAGATGGGTCGTAAAATGCCTCCAGAGTTGAAAGAAGCGACCATGCAGGTACGTGATACCATGTGGGAAATGCTACAAAAAGGTTCTAAAGGCGAGTTTTAATTCTGCCTAATCACAGAAATAACAACGCTCACAACTAAAAATGAATTTACAGATAACGAGGTCACTTATGAAGAACAATCAACAATTGCTTGCTGTAGCGATTGCTTCTCTATTATCACTGCCAGCATTAGCAACCAATGGCACCAACATGATCGGCATCAGCTCTGACTCTGTTGCATTAGGTGGTGCTGGGGTTGCCGCAGACCTAGGACCAAACAATGCTCACATCAACCCAGGTATGGTTGGAAAAGCACAAGGCACGGTGGTTAGCTTTGGTGGCACAGTATTCAAACCTACCGTTTCTAACAATGGATTTGGTACAAACGGTGGCACGAATGATGCAACCAGCAGTTCAGATATTTATGTTATTCCCAGCGTTGCCCTCACCAGTCGTATCAATGAAAACTGGACCTTTGGTTTAGGCATGTATGGCACTTCTGGTATGGGTGTTGACTATAAAAACAAAACAGCCAGTGGTAATTTAATGTCGGCGCAAAGTATGTTACAAATCATGCGCATCACGCCAACCATTGCTTTCAACCAAAACAACTTTGGTATTGGCTTTGCTCCTATTTTGCAATATGGTGCGTTAGATATTAACTATAGTGCTGCTGCAATGGGCGGTGGTAATGTCGGCTCGGGTATGGCATCCGACTTAGGCATGGGCTATACCATCGGTGGCTACTATGATGTGAACAAAGACTTCACCTTAGGTGCCTCATATGTTTCTGCGATTGACATGAAATATGATGGTCAATTGTCTGGCGCGTCTGCACCTTTTGTAAACCCAGCGGCTGGTATGCCGAGTGCCTTTGGTGATACTTTAGCACAACCTGCCGAAATCAAGGTTGGTGCGGCCTATACCTTTGGCAACTATCTCGTCACAGGAGATGTTAAGCGTGTTCAATGGTCTGATGCGAAAGGCTATACAGACTTTGGTTGGGATGACCAAACCGTATTGGCATTGGGTTTGAAATACAGCGGTAAAGGCTATTGGGTAGGTGTTGGCTATAACAAAGCAGACAACCCCATCAAAACACAATCTGCCAATATGGCAACAGGAGGTACTTATCCTGGAGCCGTTACCAATATGTTTAACAACATGTTCTTCCCAGCAACTACTGAGCAACACTTTACCTTTGGTGGTGGTTATGAACTCACCAAATCAACCAGTCTTGATTTAGCAGTGGCATATACACCAGAGATTAAAACGACGGTTGATACCAGTGCAATTACACAGGGTATGGCAATGGCGGGAGGCGCGGACATGGCAACGGCAATGGGCGCAACTTCATCAAATACGACAAACCATTCTCAGGTTAGCTACACCATGAGCGTGAAATACAAGTTCTAATCACGCTTTCATTGTAGAACCCTCTTTCTCGTTTCCCCATCCTCGGATGGGGATTTTTTTCTTATTTCCACTCATCAACACTTGCACACACACTGTACGGATGCGATAATAACGCTCACATACAGAGGGAGTTTCAATGGTGAGTACACTTGCGTTAACCAAAACGGAAAGAATAGACATTCGCACCAATCCATCGGTCAAGCATCTGTTACAAGATGCCGCAAGGGCTTGTCACAAAAATGTTAGTGAATTTCTTTTAGAAGCAGGCATTCATGCCGCCAACCAAGCCTTAGCAGATAGACAGCAGTTTACACTCACTCATGAACAATGGCAGGTATTTCAAGAAGCACTTGACCGCCCAGTGTCCAGTAAACCTCGCCTGAAACAACTGCTCACAGAATCCAGCGTTCTTGATTCATGATATACAGTTCGACTTTGAACCAAGCCCTGTTGACCCTTACCAGCTTTTCCTTCTCTTAAAAGACATTCGACCCTTATTGTCATGATGACAACAGCTATATTAACTGAGCAACCATCGTTATGATCCCCTACCTCATCCGCCGACTTTTGTGGTTACTGCCCATTCTCCTCACCGTCAACCTGCTGACATTTTTCCTATTTTTTATCGTCAACTCCCCTGATGACATGGCACGCGCTCAGTTGGGCAACAAACACGTGACCGAAGCCGCGATTACCGCATGGAAAGTCGCCAGAGGCTATGATCTCCCCTTGCTGATCAACACCAGCATGAGCGGTTGGGAGATGATGACACAAACCATTTTTTGGCAAAAGTCGTTACAACTGATGGTATTCAACTTTGGTGAATCTGACGCTGGTCGCGCCATCGGTGCAGACATCGCCGAACGCGCCCTACCCTCTCTCATGCTTGCACTGCCCTCCTTCTTGTTCGGCTTGGCGGTCAACATTTTGTTTGCACTCCTGCTGGTGCTCTTTCGTGGACACTGGCTTGATCGATTAGGCCTAATTATGACGGTGGTGATCATGTCTATTTCAGGGCTATTTTTCATCATTGCGGGACAGTATATGTTTGCCAAACTCTGGCATTGGTTTCCGATTTCTGGCTATGAACCCGATGGGGACTTATGGCGATTCTTACTGCTCCCGATTATCCTTGGCACCATCGCAGGCTTAGGCGCTGGTGTGCGCTGGTATCGCAGTATCCTGTTGGAAGAAGTCGATAAGGACTTTATCCGTACCGCGCGTGCAAAAGGGTTAAGTCAGTGGCAGGTGCTTTCCCGTCATTTGTTACCCAATGGCATGTTACCTATTTTAACAGGGGTAGTTGCTGTATTACCCTTATTATTTATGGGGAGTTTATTGATGGAGTCTTTTTTCGGCATCCCCGGTTTGGGAAGTTACACCATTGATGCCATTAACGCGCAAGACTTTGCCATTGTCCGTGCGATGGTTTATCTCGGGGCAGTGCTTTATGTGATTGGATTGATGCTCACCGACATTGCATACACGGCGGTTGATCCTAGAGTTAGGTTGGGAGACTGATTCATGCTCATGCTTTGGTCTGATTTGGTCTTATGGTTATTGGTCGCTTTTCTGGTGATCTTTGTGTGGCGATTGCGTCACGATCATCAAGCCACAGCAAGATGGATAAGCGTTTTGCAAAGCCACACGGCCTTGGCTTCACTGGTTATTTTGTTGACCTTTATCACTATCGCGCTTATTGACTCCATTCATTGGCGCACCGATGATCCCTATCGCCCTGTGGTAAGCCTGCTTGATGTGAGCCTAGGTAAGATTGCCACCGTTCAAGAGAAAAGTTATTCCGCACCTTTTGCCAGTCATGGGTTATGGCAAGAAACCCAACAACTCGCTGATGGTAGCATTCAACGTACCGCGATTCCCTTAAAACAAGGACAAAATCACTCTTCAATTTGGTTGACTTCATTGGCTTGGTTTTTACTCGGTGCTGGGCTGGCAAGATTGGTGCTACTGCAAACAGCCAAAAGCGCGATGGTTCAAACCTCGAGGATTCCGTGGCGTACGGCTGGTATTACGCTCATTGTGATTGCTGGCTTTATCGCATGGTTATGGGGCATGGGTCAGAGCTACCATCTACTTGGCACGGGAAAAGTCGGGCAAGATGTGTTGTACGAAACCTTAAAAGGCATCAGAACGGGAATCTTGATTGGTAGTTTAACCACGCTACTCACCCTACCCTTTGCCATTGCCTTAGGGATTGCCGCAGGCTATTTTCGCGGTTGGGTGGATGATGCAGTGCAATACACCTACACCACCCTTAATGCCGTCCCAGGGGTATTACTCATTGCCAGTGCCATGCTGTTAGCACAGATGTACCTTGCCCAACATTCAGAACTCTTTGCCAGTGAACAGGAACGCGCTGACGTGCGTTTGCTATTGGTGTGCTTGGTGTTAGGCTTAACAGGGTGGACAGGATTAGCCAGAATTTTACGTGCTGAGGCATTAAAACTGCGAGAAATGGAGTTTGTGAAGTCTGCTCGTGCGTTTGGGGTTTCAAATGCTCGGATTTTATCGCGTCACTTGCTACCGAATGTTGGGCATTTGATCCTCATTGCGATTGTGTTAGATTTTAGTGGATTGGTATTGGCAGAAGCCGTTTTGTCCTACATTGGCATTGGGGTTGATCCCACGATGCCAAGCTGGGGTAACATGATCAACCTCGCACGCCAAGAACTCAACCGTGAACCTGTGGTTTGGTGGAATTTACTTGGCGCGTTTACAGGAATGTTCCTACTGGTGTTATCGGCTAATTTGTTAGCCGATAGAATACAACAAGTATTTAACCCGAGGTCTGCTTGAGTTTATGGTTACATGTCAATACCTACACTGAAAGACGAATGATCTCAACAACTTAAGAAGAAGCCCTCACGCCTTGTGCTAATGGTACAAATGGTGCAGCGACATTAACAGCATCAAGCAATGTGT
>CAZLOM010000055.1:0-13005 GCA_964561185.1 uncultured Piscirickettsiaceae bacterium | reverse complement strand
TTTGAGGGTCATGGCATCGCTTTCCTGTGTTTTTCTCAGGTTATGATAACAAAAACAAAGACCACAAACAAACTACACCAACCAAATCAAACTTGCCATTCTGCCTGTAACACCATCGCGACGATAAGAGAAAAAACGATCGGGGTTTTGGTAGGTGCACCAGTATCCGCCACCTACCCATCCTACCCCTAAGGCGTGCAACTGAGACTTAGCCACTTGTGCAGCATCTAAGCAATACTTAGGCTCACTTAGGCTAGAAGCATCCAATGCCACGAAGTCTTCAGTCTGTGCGGTATGATGGTTCAAAAAGGCTTGACGCACATCCTCACCAACCTCAAATGCCTGCCCCCCAATACCTGGTCCTATCCATGCCAACAAGTTTTCAGGCGACTCTCCCGATTGGGTAATGGTCTGCGCTAAAATGCCTTGTGCCAACCCACGCCACCCTGCGTGAACCGCCATCACAAGGGTTTCGGCACGATTGGTCAACAGAATCGGCAGACAGTCAGCGGTCATAACGACTAAAACCTGTTTGGCGTGACGTGTCAGGCTGGCATCAGCAATGGGCGTTGACACATCAGCCGAATGCGACCCAGCATCATAACAGACGCACCCATGCACCTGAGTCAGCCACACAGGCTCACTGGGTAGCTGATGGGTTTCACGCAACCATTGACGATTACGCGCCACCGCTTGGAGATCATCACCTACATGTTCGGCTAGATTCAAACTGTGATATGGCGGCAATGAGACACCACCCTCTCGCGTGGTTGAAATGGCTCGCACCTGCGATGACACAGGCCAATCAGGAATAATCATCTTGCTCATGCTCAACTGAATCAGCTTGCAATACTTGCAGTAGCTGTTGCATATCATCAGGGAGAGGCGCAACACAGTGAATCTCTTCTTGTGTCAGCGGATGAACAAAGAACAGTTCAGCCGCGTGCAAGGCTTGACGCTTGAAGCCACGCAACACCTCAGCAGACTCAAGATTCATCCCTTTGGGCAAACTCAATCGACGACCATATTCAGGATCCCCCAATAAGGGATAGCCCAAATGCGACAGATGCACCCGAATTTGATGCGTTCGTCCTGTTTCCAATTGACAACGCACGTGCGTGTGCGCACGGAAACGTGTGATCACGCGATAATGGGTCACAGCTTCACGACCACGGTAATCATCAACCATCATTTTGGTTCGATCGGTGTTATGACGGGCAATACCTGCCTCAATCGTACCACCCGCGACCAGTTTGCCAACGACAACCGCATCATATAAGCGTTCAACTTCATGCTCTTTTAACATCTCAGTTAAGGCAGATTGCACCTCTGGCAACTTGGCAATCACCAATAACCCACTGGTCAGTTTATCCAAACGATGCACAATGCCTGCCCGTGGTAGCTTACTCAACTGAGGATAGTGATACAACAAGGCATTGAGTAGCGTACCATCTTGATTGCCAGCACCAGGATGCACGACCAAACCCGCAGGTTTATTCACCACCAGCAAGCCTTCGTCCTCATAGACAATATCTAAGGGAATATCTTGTGCGATATAGGTGAGTTCTTCGCGCTCTTGCCATTCGACTTCCAAGGTCTCGCCACCGATGAGGATGTGTTTAGGTATCTGTATGACTTCATCATCCATGATGACACTGCCTGCCTCAATCGCTGTTTTGAGACGTGCGCGTGAAACCCCGTCGATTAGTTTTGCCAATGCGGCATCTAAGCGCATTCCACCCATTTCAAATGGGACTTTTCCATTCCATTGCATAATTGTATGAGAGTTCCAGTAGTTGATCATCAAATGATCTAATTGTTGATGAATTACTAATGATGACCGCCAGTGTGATGACCGCCAGCATGATGGTTGTGTTTTCCTGTCGGTGCATCTAAGCTCAATAACCAGTCTTTCAGCGCAATGATTTCTTCATGATGAATGCTGTGCCCCATCGACCAATGGGTCAAGGTTACTTGAGTCATCATCTGCGACAACAGCATTTTTTTGGCACGCTCGGCAGCGGAGTATGGAACCACATCATCGTGGATGCCATGCCCTAGCCATATCGGTAAATCCAGATAACTTGGTGAAACACATAACCCTTCTTTCGCTGGCAACCAAGTCGATAACCCAACAATTGCCCCTAATTTCCAAGGTGCTACCAGACCTGCGTGTAGCGCAACCACACCACCTTGAGAAAAACCCAACAAGGCAATCTGTCTAGGGTTAACGCCTTGATGTTCAACCAATTCTTTAAGATGATGCAACACCACTTGACAACTGCCGTGAATACCAGTGTGATCAACGGGTGAGTTTTCCTTAAAACCATAAATATCAAACCATGCTGGCATCAACACCCCAGCATTAATCGTCACAGGACGTGTAGGTGCCGCCATGAAATGCCAATGCACGTGCGGCAAGTGCATGGTGCTAGCCAGTGGTTTCAAATCGCTGACACTCGCGCCCAACCCATGCAAGGCAATAATATGCGAAATACCATGTAGTCCGTCTTCACGATGTTGCTGTGTGGCGGCGAGAATAGAAACAGCTTGTTTCATGATCAATCCTTAGGATTTTCAAAGAAAATATACTCAGCGGTATATTCACCCAACTCAAAATAGACTTTTTTCTCACCTGGGTCTTTTTGAAGGTTCATGTTTTCATCAATAATGCCATAACCAAAACGGTAAGGACGAGCGTTGCCATCATTAGTACCATACGCGGTTGACAGCTTATCGACATGAATAAAGCGTTTCACCACCTGTCCACCAGAGTAAACCTCAACGACACCATTTGTACCTGTCCAGTTTTGAATACTTCTACCTAATTGGTTTTGTGATTCTTGTGTGCAAGCGGATAAGCCAAACACAACACCAACCACCATTATTCCAGTCCATAAATACTGACGATACCCAACCATAACACCACTCCTATCCATACATTATGCTTAAATGCCCAAAAGGCTCTCTGCTGATGGTGACTAACTTGCCACACTTGCCATGCAAAATCACCAGCAATTACAGCCAACACCACCCACCAACCTTGACCCAGATTGAAAGCCAATCCCAATTCATACAAAACCCACAACATGATGACCATCAACAAAGACAGCATTGGTAGAAGATAGTGCCCAAACAAAATCGCTGTCGATTTAATGCCTACCTTCAGATCATCTTCACGATCCACCAAGGCGTACCAAGTGTCGTAAATCAATGCCCACAACACCACTGCCACAAACAACCACCAGCCTTCATCAGGCATATCGCCTAAGACTGCCACAAATGCCATCGGGATTGCCCAAGCAAAAGCCAAGCCCAAAAACAATTGAGGGTAATAGAGCCAACGCTTGGTAAAGGGATATAAAATCGCCAAGCCTAAAGCACCTAATGACCACAATAGCACCTCTGGGCGCAAGGTCAATACCAACAAACCACCCACCAACACCAAGCCCACAAACAAACGCAAGGCTTGCCGAGGCGACACCTCACCACAAACCAACGGACGATCACAGGTACGCGCTACCTCGCCATCCCAGTGACGATCGGCATAATCATTGATCACACAACCTGCTGAACGCATCACAAACGCGCCTGCCACAAACACCAGCAATGTTGCCATATTTGGTACACCGCCTTTTGCCAACCACAAGGCGCAGAGTGCAGGTAATAATACCAGATAAGTCCCTACGGGTTTGTCGAGACGCATCAATCGTAGGTAGGGAGAAAATAACTGAAACATCAAGAGTCATTCATGTTGTTGTTGATGATTAATAATGTGGATTAGTGTACCACATTACTGAGCAAAGCCAATTGATCTGCTAAGGGTAAACTCGCCTCTATTTCCAGCAAAGGCTGAATTTTCTTCATCCATGTTTGTTGCCGCTTGGCAAGATGACGGGTTGCCATGGTTGCCTGTTCCACCATTTCGTCATAACTCAAGACACCATTGAGATAATAGAGCATCTGGCGATAGCCCACACTGCGCAGTGCAGGCAAACTCATATCAAACTCTGCCTCCGCTAAGGCACGCGCTTCCTCTAAAGCACCTGCCTCAAGCATCAATGAAAATCGGCGATGAATACGCTCATGCAACCAAGCACGACTGGGAGGTTGCAGAAGCACCACCCCGACCCGATGCGCCGTAGGGCGACGTTGTTTTTGCAGAACAGACAAGGGCTGACCCGTTAAGGCAATCACCTCTAAGGCGCGCATCACCCGCTGAGGATCATTGGGATGCAGACGTTGTGCGGTTTCAGGGTCTTGCTCTTGCAAACGCTGATATAAGGCTTCTGGCGAGTGTTGCCACTGATACTGCAATTCAGCACGTAAGACTGGATCCGCTGAGGGCAGATCAGATAACCCCTCTAACCATGCCATCAAATATAACATCGTTCCACCAACCACGACGGGCAGTTTCCCCCGCGCCTTGATTTCTGAGACCAACCGCTCGGCATCACGCGCAAAGTCAGCGGCAGAATAGGCTTCGGTAACGTCTCTAATATCGATCAGATGATGCACCACCTTGTCTTGTTCTGCTCGTGTTGGTTTTGCCGTGGCAATGTCTAACTGACGATACACCAAGGCAGAATCCATATTGATGATTTCAATGGGTAACTGCTCAGATAAAGCAAGTGCCAAAGCGGTTTTTCCTGTGGCGGTTGCCCCTGCTAACACAAGGGCATCTAAGGCTGGGTGAACGGTTAATAACTCGGGCATGATCACTCGCTTGATCGTCAGGTGGACAGTAACATCAACTCTACCCCATTGCCATCAGGATCGCGACAAAACAAACTTGCCCGCCCTGAGCGACTGAGGGTAAA
Source organism: uncultured Piscirickettsiaceae bacterium (assembly GCA_964561185.1). GTDB lineage: Bacteria > Pseudomonadota > Gammaproteobacteria > Thiomicrospirales > Thiomicrospiraceae. Next base: position 8,185 of record CAZLOM010000055.1, on the reverse strand, counting down.
AGGGATATTATGCGTCATTAAGCGCGTTTTCGCTAGGTCAAGATCAGCAACCATTAAAGCAATATGACGATCGCGCCCTGCGTGTTCGGGACGCTGATCAATAGGATCAGGATTAGGCAAGACCAACAAATGGAGATCAATGCCCTGCCCTAATGCCAACCAAGCTCCCTCAAAGCCTAAAGGCGGACGAGCCATCACTTTCAAACCTAAGAGGTCTCGGTAAAAAGTTAAGGATACCTCAAGATCAGCAACCAAAATGCTAATATGGTTTAAGCCCAAGATCATGCTATCTTATCCCGATGACTTGCTAAAAATTGCTCCATTCATTGCTATGTGTGGCTGAACTGGGTGCTGGCAATCCTTTAGGTTTCGCACCCTTTTTGATTGCAGGACTTGGCAGACTAGAGCTGGACGGACGTGCTAGGCTGGCAACCGAAATACCTGTGTTAAAGAAGGTCATATTTTCTTTCAGGTGTTGCGCTTGCTCACTGAGGCTTTGCGCCGCTGAAGAAGTTTCATCGACAAGGGCGGCATTTTCTTGGGTAATGCGATCAATATCATTCATCGCGGTATGTACTTGGTTAATGCCCTCTGATTGCTCGTGTGATGCGGTAGCAATCTCATTGATCATGCCTGCCACCTGTTCGACAGCACCACTGATTTGCGTTAAGACTTCACCTGATTTTTCTGCCAAACCTGTACCATTTTCAACCCGAGTGACGCTATCAGAAATCAATGATTTAATGTCCTTAGCCGCTTCAGCTGACTTTTGTGCTAAGGCACGCACTTCCCCTGCAACCACCGCAAACCCACGTCCATGTTCCCCTGCACGAGCGGCTTCGACGGCGGCATTCAAGGCAAGTAAATTGGTTTGAAAGGCAATACCATCAATCAGGGTGACAATATCGGCAATTTTATGACTCGACTCGCGGATGGCTTGCATGGCAGAAATGGTTTCTTGCATCACAGCTACGCCCTGACCCGATTGTCCTTTCACTTGGTTCGCCAGATCAGCCACACGACGTGCATTGGCGGTATTGGTTTGTACCGCCGCTGCCATCTGGTGCATGGTCGCACTGGTTTGTTCTAAAGCTGATGCCTGTTGTTGAACGCGCCCTGCCAAATCACTCGACCCTTGTGATACCTGTGCAGAGGCATCGCCAACCACAAAAGAAGCCGTTATCGCTTCGCCAACAATCACTTTTAACTTACGCGCCGAGGTGTTAATGGCTTCTTGCAAATCTTTTAATTGACCACGGAAATTGGCGGTGCATTCGTGGGTTAGATCACCATGAGATTGTGCGGTTACGACAGAAGTAATCCCCGTTACCGCCATCGACAAGCCATCCATCGAACTGTTGATGTTGGTTTTGAGCGTCAACAAATCACCACGCGCATCTGCTCGCACCCGTGAAGCAAAATCACCATCATTCATATGTTTCATGACTTCATTGATGTCTGCCAACACGGCATTTATACTGCCTAAAGCCGTTTCAACAAGCGCACGAAAGGCGTTTGGCACTTGGTTGTCCATTCTTATTGCGAAATTGCCTGCGCTCAAGCCGTGCATGACTTTCTCCAACTCTTGCATCATGAAGGACACCGAATGTGCAGAGGCATTCACGCCTGATTTCAACACTTCTAAATCACCCACATAGTGACCTGACATCTGTTGCGAAAAGTCAGCCTGCGCAATCGCAGAAACCACTCGGTTTGCCTCAGAAATAGCGTGATTCAACCCTGCAAACAACTGATTGGTATCAGCCACTAAGCGTGAAAACTCATCTGAACGTGCAGGCAATTGCGTGGTAAATTTCATCATCTGCGCCGATTGTGAAATGGCTGATGATACCTCAGTAATGGCATGACGCACAGAGCGCAATACCATCCACCCCAAGAGCAATGCAGAGATGAGAGAGATAATCATCGCAATGATAATCAGTTGTTTTATCATTGCACCCAACTGAATCACTGCCTGTTCTCTGGATTCAACCTGCTGATTGATCACATTAAAGAAAGCATCACCAGCAGAAAATAGTTTTTTGGCTTCTGGATTCAATTGTTTAATAAGCTTTTCGTTCGCTAAGCGATACTGCTCAGATTTCAATAATGTCATTGCTTCATCAAACACCTGCTTATAAGTCTGACGACTCTCCATAAGCTGGCTAAGTTGCGTCTGTGCCAAGCGCACCACCATTGCGTTTTGCTTTAACGCTTCTAAAGACTCTTGAGAAACAGAACGGGTTTCTAGAATACGATCCGTGTGCATCGTTGCAGGATGGTCGTGTAACCGAACAATCGCCTCATTCGCAGGATCATGTTGAAGCATGAGCATCATCTGTTCACGATTCACCCTTACATTTTCTAAAAACACACTAATATTGGCACGTGCATTGGTGAGCTGAACGATTTCCGACACCTGCGCATTTAATGCTGAATTTGACCACAAACTCACGCCACCTGTGATCGATAACAATACCAACATTACCCCAATCAACACCCACAAACGACTGGCTATTGTCATTTTATTTCCTTTTTCTGTTATTTCTGTGATTAACGCGACCCTAACAGTGATCTGGTTCACGGCACTAGGGGTAAAATGATACTTCACGAATTATTTTTAATACTTAATCGCTTATTTTCGTCATTTTAATACATTAGCAAAAATAACACCAGAAGGACAATCAACTGTCAATCAGCGTTACTTTTCTAACCGCAAATTGCTAAGAAAACTTTTTTCTTTATTTTAATCCGCCTCGTTTTATTGATTATGACTGGTCAATGTCCTTCTTTCGGTTTATCATGATCTTTCACTGGTCATCCTTCATGCCACCTGAATAAATCCCCCCTTAAGGAGACATCTCATATATGAGTAGCAATCGCACACACATTAAGGGAAAACGTTTGTTTGTCCTTGATACCAATGTCTTAATGCACGACCCAATGGCTCTTTTTGCTTTTGATGAGCACGATTTGTTTATCCCCATGATTGTGTTAGAAGAGTTAGACGCTAACAAAAAAGGTGTCTCCGAAATTTCACGCAATGTCCGTGAAACCAATCGCCTGCTCGATGAACTGATCGGCAATGCCTCAGCCAAAGAAATCGAACAAGGCTTATGTTTGGAACGCATCGCAGGTTTGGGCTTAAAACGCAATAAAAAGGATGTATCGCTGGGTAAGCTCTATTTTGAAACGCGTCCACTGAAAGTAGATAAGGATGATATTTTCCCAACCCACAAGGCAGACAATACCATCTTAAAATGTTGCCTTGCCTTAACCAAGCTAGACCCATTGAGTCAAATCACCCTAGTGACCAAAGACATCAATATGCGCATCAAAGCCTCTGCCATTGGTTTGCATGCGGAAGACTATTTTAATGACAGCATTATTGAAGATGCCGATCTCCTCTACACAGGTATGCGCCAACTCCCTGATAACTACTTTAGTAACCCGTCACAAAATCTGGCTTCATGGCAAGAAGGCAATAAAACCTTTTATCGCGTGGAACTGCCTGAGCAAGACCCGTGGATTGCCAATGAATGCTTATATACGGCAGATGAAGAAGGCTTTTCAGCCATCGTTGAACGCATCGATGGTAACAGTGCTATTCTGCGTTATCCACGCAACTTTATGCAAACCAGTCATAGCGTCTGGGGCATCAATGCCCGCAACCGTGAACAGAATTTTGCCATGAACTTTCTGATGGATCCTGAAATCGACCTAGTTACCCTACTTGGGCCAGCGGGTACGGGAAAAACCTTACTTGCTTTAGCCGCTGGCTTAAGTCAAACGCTCGATGACAACCGTTATAGTGAAATCATCATGACACGCGCCACCATTCCTATTGGCGAAGATATCGGTTTTTTACCTGGCTCTGAAGAGGAAAAAATGGCTCCGTGGATGGGCGCGTTGATGGACAACTTGGAAGTCCTGACCCAGCAAGACAAGACTACTGCCAAATGGCAACAAGCCAGTACGCAAGAAATCATTCATCAACGCATTAAAATAAAGTCGATGAATTTTATGCGCGGGCGTACCTTTTTAAACAAATACATTATTATTGATGAGGCACAAAACCTAACCCCCAAACAGATGAAAACCTTGATTACACGCGTAGGTGCAGGCACTAAGTTAATTTGTATCGGGAACATCGCGCAGATTGATTCACCCTACCTCACCGAAAGTACCTGTGGTTTGACCTTTGTGGTGGAACATTTCCGTGGATGGCAACACAGTGCGCACATCACCTTGCAACGAGGTGAACGCTCACGCCTTGCTGAATTTGCTCAGTCAGTGATGTAATCAAAAACAAGGCATCTCTCATAACTCACTATGTCGTCATCCCCGCGTAGGCGGGGGATCCAAAACATTGGTGAAATAGATTCCCGCTTTCGCGGGAATGACGAGGTTTTAGATGTTCTCCCAGACTTATTACTTAAAATAAAAAGGAAATCTGATGTTTTTTTTACGTAGCCTTTTTTTAGCCAGTCTGCTAGCTCTTCTGCCTTGGCTCATCAGCACAGCCTCGGCTGTTGGCTTAGACCCCCTTGCCGCCAGTAAAAAACCACCGCAAACGACAGAATCTGCGCCATTGCCGCCTCCGACCTTAACACTGTTGTCTTTAGAGTCAGACTGGTGGAAACCGCTGGAACCCAGCCATCCTCATTACGCGGGATTCATGGCAGAAGTATCTGATAAATATGCACAATTTATCAGTACACTATCCCCTGAACAACAGCCCTCTTTTACGGATGAGCTCAACAGTCTGCAAATTCATCTGACGACGCTAAGTGGCTTACAAGGCAAGCAGTCGGTAACGACTGCGACAATGCCGACCCTACAAGACAAATACACTTGGGCTAACTTTGTTGAAGCCATTCAATCCTTGAGAAAACAACAAAAGGTGTTAGAGCAAACACAATCAGACTTGACACAACTACAAGAGGTCGAATCTCTGATTGCCAATCAAGCCGACACGAGCATGGCAAAATACCTTACCCAATCAGAAGATGAACGTACCAACAGCCTATTTTCTGTGCTCGATAATCGCTTACTGTGGATGATTCATCAAGAAAGACTGCGTTTACAAAAAACGCAAGTCACTGATGCTGAACAAAAAACCACCAATTCACAACAGGTGTTTCAAGCGGCACAACAACGTCTTGATCCTCAAGCCAGCGACATGCAAGAGTTGGTCAGCGAAAGAGACAAACTTCCTACTCAGTTAGAAAAAGTAGCGGAACACATTCGCACCAAACAAGCCATTCTTGCCGTGATGGTTGCCGACGATGAAAAAACCCGCGCGAATGCCCTTGTCGAAACCCTTGCATTGATGGAAGCTCAACTCCAAGAAGCCCATCTCAAAAGCCAACAACTCTGGCTGTTTACCGCTGAGGTTTATCTCACCCTTGCTTTGCATAAGGATCAAAACTGGTTGTCAGAAAAGCGTGATGACCTGATGCAATGGCAAAAAGACATCCAAAGCCTAGAACACCAAATCCAACTCTGGCGCAGTAACATTGAAAAAAATCGCGAAAAAGCGCAGGTTGAACTCCTGTTACTGGAAAAAACAGACAATCCCAAAGTCATACAGAAAATCAGCAAACTCTATAATAAAAGTATGGACAATGCCAATGATCTGATTGATCAAGGCAAACCCATCATGCGCCAGCTTGATGACACCAGCATGTTGCTGTCTCTGTTGAAAACCCAGTTACAAGCACAAGAAGGGGTCTTGAAAAACAGTTGGTTAGATGCCACTAATACGGCTCAACAACTCCTACTCAAAGCACAAGCATTGCTCGAGATCAGCTTGTTCAAAATTGGTGAAACCCCAGTAACCACCGCGGGCATTTTACGTGTCATCCTGATCATTACCTTAATCTGGTGGTTCTCTTACTGGTTGCGTAAAGGCTTGAGCCGTTTGACGCAGAACAATGAGCGTATCAGCGACTCGACCATTTATACCATTAACCGTATTCTGCACTATATTATTATGGTGGTCGGTATTATGGTTGCCCTATCGTCCATTGGCTTAGACTTTTCAAATGTGGCATGGATCGCAGGTGCGTTATCCGTTGGTATCGGTTTTGGTTTGCAATCTATCGTCAATAATTTTGTGTCTGGTTTGATCATTATGTTCGAACGCTCCCTCAAGGTAGGTGACTATATCGAACTGCAATCGGGTGTGGTGGGTACGGTATCGCAAATCAATATGCGCTCAACCATCATTCGCACGGCTGACAATTTAGAAATCGTTGTACCCAACGCTGAGTTTATTTCTGGACGCGTGGTTAACTGGACGCTTACTGATAACTATCGTCGTTTGCGTATTCCTTTCAGTGTCGATTACGGATGCGATAAAGAAAAACTGGTCTTTTGCGTGTTGAATGCCGCCAATCAAGTGCCTTTTACCATTCATGAAGAAGGCAAAGAACCTCAAGTCTGGATGACCAACATGGGTACGAGTGGTTTAGATTTTGAACTATTGGTGTGGGTCAAACAGGGTTCAGACATAGAACACGCCATTGCTGGCTCGCGCCAAGGGCTTAAATCTTCTTACCTGTGGGCAGTTGAGTCAGCCTTGATAGAGGCAGGAATCGAAATTCCCTATCCACAGCAAGACCTCTATTTACGGAGTTTCTTGGGTGCGAAGAGCATTCAGGAAGTCATCGACTTGGTTCAAGCTTCCGCCAAGCCGATACAAGACAAGATTGTCATGCCTAACCCTGCTTAGGGATAGGCGTACTGTCTTTCTTGTGCTGTCCACAAATCAACGGGACCTTCAGGCTCAGGCTTTTTGATCTTAGGCTTTTTTCTGGCTGATGATTTAGGCTTGGTGCTTGCTTTAGGTTCACCGTTGATATTGACAACAACCGACTGTGGTCCTGTGGCATTGTTGATAATGGTGGTACTACCCGCCGTCGTGGTGAAGGTTTTGGTTTCTGGCTGTGGCTCAGATTTGCTTACCGTGGTTTCTACCTGACGAGGTTTGACCTCTGCTTTGCGCTCAGGTTTTGCCTCTGCGACAGGTTCAGAAGGCTCAGACTTAGGAGCTGAGTCTTTCTGTTCGGCATTCTTTTTAGCCATCTCTTCCGCAAAAGCCTTGGCTTTCTCTTCTTGTGCTTGTGCTTGCTTTTCCAAATCAGCCAATTCAGGAATAGGATTGACATCGACCAAACCATCCGCTTGCACCAAACTGGCTTGACTGGCGACCAACAGACCTGCCAGCGATACCATCATTACTCGCTTTTTCATTCACCCTTGCTCCAAAATCAAAAAATCTATAGACTGGCTCATCCAGTTTTTTGTTAATTAGCTAACAAGTTTCATGCCAAATGAAAGGCTATTTCGAAGCCAACCGATCACAATCCATGTCCACCGCGCACACATCTAAATCAGGTAAGCTATCAGATTGAATACTGCCGCCCACCTTAGCTAACGCTTCTTGCGTCTGTTTCAGTTGATGATCTAATAATTTGATATGTTCTGACAGTGCCGTTAGCGCACGTTGCACTGGATCAGGAATGTCTTGACCTGCTCCGTAGGCATCAAATCCCATCAGTGCCTCATTGACCGCTTCTTGAGTGCGGGGTTGATCTTTTCGGCGCACAATATGTCCTGGAATACCGACCACGGTCATACCTTCTGGCACATCCTTCAGCACCACCGCATTTGAGCCAACCCTTGCGTGATTACCGATGTGAATAGGACCTAAAATTTTTGCACCTGCACCCACAATCACGCCATTGCCTAAGGTAGGATGACGTTTACCTGTTACCCAACTGGTTCCCCCGAGGGTAACACCATGATAGAGGGTGACATCATCGCCAACTTCCGCCGTTTCACCGATTACGACACCCATGCCATGATCAATGAAAAATCTTTGTCCAATACGCGCGGCGGGATGAATTTCAATGCCTGTAAAAAAACGTGTTACCGTCATTAACCAACGAGCAAGTAGCTTTAACTTCCAATTCCACAGTTTATGCGCTAACCGATACCAAAAAACCGCATGAACCCCTGGGTAGGTCAATAACACCTCCCACACCGAACGCGCGGCAGGATCACGCGCGAATACACAGTCGATATCCGCTTTCCATTGTTTCCATAATGACATAACACCACACTCTAGGAGAATTGATCAGTTTGCCATTATACCGACCAGAAGAGAAGAGAAGCAATC
>CAZLOM010000054.1:0-13062 GCA_964561185.1 uncultured Piscirickettsiaceae bacterium | reverse complement strand
GCATCTCAACAATGAAGCGTTCGCCCGTCGTACTTTGGCAGTAAATATCAAACACCGCCTTGCGTTCATCTATCGTATCGGCAAGAGTTTCGGGGTTCTTAAAACTCAACTCAGCAATCTGATGATGCGCTGGTAATAATTGATTTAGAAAATCAATCAACAGGTCTTTGCTGGCTTCCTCGCCAAAGAGTTTTTTGAACCCAAAATCGGTGTAGGGGTTGAAGTATTTGCTGATCATTAACTTAACTACCAATTCTTGAAGTGATTAGATAACATCAAAAACATAGCATCAAAAGGCTAACCGCTTTGCAATCATCTTCTGCCATGCTTCAGCGACCTCAGGAACAGGAACATCGGCTAAGGCGGCTTGTGCAAAGGCGGCTGAAATCATCATATTAGCTTGTGCTTCCGAAATACCACGCGCTCTCAGGTAAAAAATTTGAGCAGGATCAACAGAACCACTGGTTACGCCATGGGTACAGCGAACATCATCGGCATAGATTTCAAGCTGGGGCTTACTGTTTGCTTGTGCCGTGGGTGACAGCAGAAGATTATGTGTTGCCATGTCGGCATCGGTTTTATCAGCCCCCTTTTCAACCTTAATGTCACCATGAAACACGCCATTCGCCTGATCAGCCAACGCAAAACGATGCACCTGACGTGATCTTGCGTTTTCGCTAGCATGACGTGTATGGGTGCGGAGGTCTTGCGTTTGATGACCTAGCCCCAACACACCACTGGCAACATCCGATTCAGCATTTTCGCCCGTTAACTGAACAAACATCTGCTGACGTGAAATCAAATTACCTAATAACAAACTACGTTGCATCAATCGTGCGTCACGTGCCAATTCTACAGAACGCCAGCCAAAACTGAAGGCAGAATCTGCACCATCCTGCCACAACAAATGGGTACACTGTGCATTATTGCCCACTTGAATATCCAGCTGACTCAGTGCCAACTGAGCCTCTGCACCAACACAGACCTCAATCACAGTAGCTGTCGAATTTTCACCTATCATTAGCTGATGATGCAACCCATATAATCCCCTTGCCTGCTGACCAATATTTAACAGAATAATGGGTTTTTCAAGCAACTGATTTTTGGCGATTTGGCACTGCATACCTGTTTGTGTCAGAGCATGAGCAAAGGCATGAAAGGCATCTGTCACATCAGAGGTTGGTAGGTGAGACAAACCGATACTGATTCCCGTCTGCCACTCTTGTTGTGCGGTTGAGTGTTCAGCTGAAAAGAGACCATCTACAAAACAGATAACCGTACCCATAGCATACCAATCAGGGTGATTCGCCAAACAAGGTAATATCCCTGAGTAAACTTTATCAACAGATTGGAAAGAAGATTTCCATAACGCAGACAAACGAGTATATTTCCAATCTTCGTCTTTTGTACTGGGTAAACTCATACGCTCAAATAATGCCGAATCAGCACCAGATGTGAGCAGTCCAAGTAGGTGTTGATGCGCTTGATGCGCCGTGTTAACCAGCGGCAATTGCGTCATAACCCTGCTCCTCAATTTGCGCGATCAACTCCATACCACCTGAACGGACAATACGACCTTGATACAAAATATGCACCACATCAGGTTCAACATACTCCAACAAACGTTGATAATGAGTCACAATAATAAACCCACGCTCAGGAGAACGCATCGCATTCACCCCTTGAGCCACTGCTTTTAGGGCATCAATATCTAAACCAGAATCCGTTTCATCGAGAATGCAGAGTTTGGGTTCGAGCAATGCCATTTGTAGCATATCGTTACGTTTCTTTTCGCCACCCGAAAAGCCAACATTGACGGCACGCTCCAAAAACTCTTGACGCATTCCCAACTGTTGCATCTTAGCCTGTACCAACTGTGCAAACTCAAACATATCCAATTCAGGCAATCCATTTGCCTTGCGCACAGCGTTTACCGCAGTTTGTAAAAATAGCTTATTACTGACACCAGGAATTTCAACAGGATACTGAAAGGCTAAAAACAAACCTGCCTGAGCGCGAGCTTCAGCTTCCATCTCTAACAACTCAACATCGTTTAATAAGGCGGAACCGTTTGTGACTTCATAATCCTCGCGCCCTGCCAATACAGAAGCAAAAGAACTTTTCCCTGCACCATTGGGCCCCATAATCGCATGAACTTCACCAGCCTTAACCTGTAAATTCAAGCCCTTTAATACCTGCTTATCTGCCACATTGGCTTGCAAATTCTCAACCTGTAATAACATCAACCGACACTCCCTTCCAAGCTAATGGCAAGCAGTTTTTCTGCCTCAACTGCAAATTCTAATGGTAATTTTTGAAACACTTCTTTACAAAAACCGTTCACAATCATTGAAATGGCATCTTCTTCACGAATACCGCGTTGGGCACAGTAGAAAAGCTGATCCTCACCAATTCGTGAAGTGGTTGCTTCATGCTCGATTTGTGCCGTTGCATTCTGTACTTCCAAATAAGGGAAAGTATGTGCACCACAGGATCTACCAATCAACATCGAATCACATTGGGTAAAGTTACGTGCGCCATCTGCCGATGGTAAGACTTTCACCAACCCACGATAGGTATTGTCACTTTTACCTGCGCTGATCCCCTTAGAAATAATGGTACTTTTGGTACGCTTACCAATATGAATCATTTTGGTGCCTGTGTCCGCCTGCTGACGGCGATTGGTCAAGGCAACCGAATAAAACTCTCCAATACTGTCATCACCTTGTAAAATAACACTAGGATACTTCCACGTAATGGCTGACCCCGTTTCGGCTTGTGTCCAAGAGAGTTTGCTTCTCGCGCCTTTACAGACACCCCGCTTGGTCACAAAGTTCAAAATCCCACCTTCACAGTTTTCATCCCCAGGATACCAGTTTTGCACGGTAGAGTATTTTACTTCTGCATCGGCATGCACAATCACCTCAACCACCGCGGCATGTAATTGGTAGCTGTCTCTTACTGGCGCGGAACAGCCTTCGATATAACTGACAAAACTGCCTTCATCAGCAATCAAAATGGTACGCTCAAACTGCCCTGTTTTGGCTTCGTTAATGCGGAAATAAGTGGACAAGGGAACGGGACAGGTTACGCCCTTAGGAATGTAAACAAAGGTTCCATCAGAAGCCACCGCGGCATTCAAGCAAGCAAAAAAGTTATCATGATGTGGCACAACTGTACCTAAATACTGCTGAACCAAGTGTGGATGATGCTGAACGGCTTCCGAAAAAGAGCAAAAGATCACGCCATGCTTCTCGAGTAAAGCGCGAGACTTAGTGGTTGCTACGGATATCGAGTCGAAAATAGCATCTACGGCAATTTCTTCTGAATCTGCGCCATCACCTAGATTGATGCCCAATGCCGCAAAGGCTTTAGCCACTTCTGGGTCAATTTCGGGTTCTGGGTCAGGTTGACCTGCGCTCGCACAAGCATCATTAGAACAACTCGCACAATGCGGTGCTGAATAATAACTATAATCTTGATAATCCAAGGGAGCAAACTCTGCTTTTGCCCAATGAGGTTCACTCAAGGTCTGCCAATGACGAAAAGCATTTAAGCGGAAGTCTAACATCCATTGAGGTTCATTTTTTTTAGCAGAAATAGCGCGAACCACGCTTTCATTTAAGCCTTTAGCAAAGGTTTCTACCGTTGTTTTGGTAAAAAAACCTTCCTTATAGTTGGACTGAGCACCCAACAAGTCAACAATTTCAACCTGTGCCTGCACCCTTAGCCTCCTGTTAATTACAAAGCTACACCCTAATACCTGACTATTTTAGTCAAGTTTAGCTAAAAAATCCACAATCAATCATCCAACAATAACGTATAAGGTCAATTAATGAACCACTAACCAACACTAACAACGACTAAGTGACTTTACGCACATATAAGCAATGTGCTAAAGTAAGAAGATATTTTGTTTTGACTTCTGTTGAACTGCGCCTGTTTTAACCGCGCCCAAAAAAGATGAGATGACTTATCGCATCTCACAGCAAGACAGCAATCACAGAAAGAGGCTGCATGACTGACTATATCGAACCCATCAATCAATGGATACTTATCAATCAAGATCATGCTTGGTTGGTTATCTTTCTGATTGCCTTTGCCGAGTCTATGATTGTTCTCGGGATTATTATTCCTGGACTACCCTTAATGCTCATGCTTGGTGGCTTAATTGCTACTGGAGCACTGAATATGTGGTTTGTGTTCTTTTGGTGCGTCGTTGGCGCGGTCGCTGGAGATGGATTAAGTTTCTGGATTGGCAAGCGTTACAAACACCATGCCTTAAACATCTGGCCACTGCGCAATCATCCCGAATGGATTACCCGTGGAGAATTTTTCTTTGAAAAATGGGGCGGTGTTTCTATTCTCTTTGGTCGTTTTTTTGGTCCGTTGCGTTCAACGATTCCTGTGTTGGCAGGCATTTTGGGCATGTCACAAGCAAGATTTACCTTCTGGAACTTCTGGTCGGCGGTGATCTGGGCTCCCATGTATCTCGCACCAGGTTATCTGTTGGGGTGGTTGTCAACACAAGGCGAAAATGGCATTAAAATCGCTATTGTTCTTGTTATTCTGTCCACCACGGGATATTTTGGTTGGCAGTGGTATCGTTCACGTAAAATCAAAACACAAGAAGATAGACCAAAAGAGCAGGATTTATTACAATAACCCAAAAAAATAACCTAAGTCTGGGCGATTATTGCCTTCGTTATGACCGCAATTGATGATTCTTACGGATTGATCAATTGCCTAAATTAAAAAAGTTACCCTTGTTATGATGTCTCTTTCTGCTATTCGTCACACAGTTCAAGCTGATCTTGAAGCCACTGATGCCTTAATTCTCTCGCGCTTTGCGTCAGATGTGGTGCTCATCAATCAAATTGGTCACCACATCATTAACAGTGGTGGCAAGCGGATTCGTCCTTTGTTGGTCTTGTTATCGGCTAAAGCCTGCGGTTATCAGGGTAATTATCATCACACGCTCGCGGCCGTGATTGAGTTTATTCATACCTCCACCCTCTTACATGATGATGTGGTAGATGATGCGGGAACGCGTCGTGGTAAGGTAACAGCTAATGCAGAGTGGAGCAATGCGGCGAGTGTATTAGTGGGCGACTTTCTCTATTCTCGTGCCTTTCAGATGATGGTTGAACCTAGTATTATGCGCGTATTGGACATTATGTCGGATGCGACCAATACCATTGCTGAGGGAGAAGTTTTACAACTTCTGAATTGTCATGACCCAGATACGAATGAAGAACGGTATCGTGCGGTGATTTACCGTAAAACCGCCAAGTTGTTTGAGGCGGCAATGCAATTAGGTGCGGTGTTGGCAGAAACCCCACAGTATGAACAAGCCCTCATTCGCTACGGAATTGAATTGGGTAATGCCTATCAGTTGATTGATGATGTGCTAGACTACAGTGCTGATGAAGCAGAACTTGGCAAGGCGTTGGGTAAAGACCTTGAAGAAGGTAAGCCAACATTGCCCTTAATTTATGCCCTAGAGCGTGCGGAAAAAGATGAGCAAACCTTAATTCGTCATGCCATTGAACAAGGTGATGATCAGCACTTGGCACAAATTACTGCCATTATCCATCGTACAGGTGCGCTAGAAGATACCTATCGACAAGCCGTGAATGCCAGTCAACTCGCTGTTGAGGCAATTTCTGTTTTACCTGAAACCGCTTATCGCCAAGCCTTAATTGATTTGGCATTGTTGGCGGTTGATCGAAAAGCATAAGTCATATTAAGCCTGCTTATCGCTTACCGCTACCACCTGCACGACGCAACGCCACATCTAACAAAAAGGTTGGTAAAAGGCGTTTTAACCACGCAAACACTTTGGTCGGTAACGTCACGGGATAGCGTGCCTTTGGATTACGAGCCAACAATGCTTTGGCAACTACCTCTGCAACTGCTTGTGCAGGTAAGGTAAAAGGAGCTGTTTTTTCACTGGCACTTAAGCGTGCAATCATGGCTTGATATTGTTCTTGATGCGCACTATTATCTACTTGCACCCATTGCTGAAACGCAGAATAGGCATTGGCGCGAAAACGACTTTCGATTGGACCAGGCTCAATCAACACAACACGAATGTCTGTGCCATGTAACTCTAAACGTAGTGTATCAGCCATGCCTTCAATAGCGTATTTGCTGGCATTATAAGCCCCTCGATATGCCATCGCGGCAAAGCCTAAAATTGAGCTGTTAAAAATAATACGACCATAGCCTTGACGACGAAAATGGGCAATGAGTCTAACATTCAGATCATGCGTTCCAAAGACATTGGTCTCAAACTGACGACGTAAGGCGGAACGGGAAATATCTTCTAATGCACCTGGTAAGCCAAAAGCACCATTATGGAATACAGCAGACAAGCGATGACTGGTCAAGGTAAAAATCGCTTCCAACGCTTCTTCGATAGAGTGTGGGTCATCAAGATCGAGACGAAAGGCATTAAACTCGCCCTGTAAGGCATCCACATCTTGCTGATTTCTTGCCGTGGCAATGACATGATAACCTAGGTCTTGTAAATGTCGTGCCGTACGATACCCAATACCACTAGAACAGCCTGTAATTAAAACAGGTTCAGGAGGAAGAATTGCTCGCATCACCAAAATAACCTTCTAAAAATACTTACTCACCCGCTTCGTTGATGCTGGTTAATGTGTCTCTAATGCCGCCAAAGCTTGTGATGCCCACTCAATTGCCCCTAAATAGGCGGCAGAAATTTCATCCAATGGAAGATCACAAAAGACAACACCTTCATCCTTAGCCTGCTCAATCGCTTTTACGCAGAGCAACGCTTCGCCCATTTCACCTGCATGATGCAATAACGCATTTTGCGCCTCTTCTGCAATAGACATATCTTCCAAAACTTCAGGCATGCTTTTATCCATTAAAGCATCCAAACAAGAAAATAAACCAACCATAAAATAGGTTTCTTTATTGAGGCGATGTGCCTTTTCAGCTAAAGACTCTAAACATCTGGCGCGAACTAAGGCTAAGGTCAATAATTCATGAGGTTTGTCATCAACACCTGTTAATGCCAATACACTTACCCAACTCTGTAATTTTTTTAGACCAAAACGCATAATAGCATCTTTAATCGAATTGATTTGAGCCTGTTCGTTACCAGGATAATTACGCACAAAGGTAATCAGTTTTAAGGACAAAGAGACATCCCGACTCACAATATCCGATAACTTAGTGAACTCAATGTCACTATCATAGACGCTGGCTAATAACTGTAACAAAGCTAATTTACTACTCGGAATACGATGACCTTTAACGATTTGTGGTCTTGCAAAAAAATAGCCTTGAAAATAATCAAACCCTACCGATTTGCAGTATAAATACTGATCTTGCGTTTCAACTTTTTCAGCCAATAGTTTAACCCTTGGGTTAATACGTTTGATCATTGTTAACTGAGGTAAGAGCTGTTGTGGTGTGAGTGCCATTAGGTCAATCTTTACAATATCAGCCAGCGAAACCAAAGAGGCATATTCTGTTTTGAAAAAGAAATCATCCAATGCGATTAAATAACCATCTGCTTTTAAGTCTTTAATGGCTGAGACCACGGTATCACTCGGCTCAACCGTTTCTAAAACTTCTACGACCAATTGGTTACGAGGTAAGACTTTGATATCGTCACTCAGCAAAAAGCTTTCGCTGAAATTGAGAAATGCAAGATGCTTACCTACCAAGTTCTGCAAACCTATATCCATAAACGCATGAATAATCACCTGAGCAGTAGCGCGATCTTGATCCAAGACTCGTGCCTCATTTTGTATTGGACTTGAACGAAACAACAATTCATACGCATACAAAGCCAATTGACGATCAACAATGGGCTGACGACCGATATACACATCGACCAATTTAGTGTTCATGTCTCATCATTCCTTAATGGTAACTGTCAAAAATAATAACACAATACTACAAAAACATACACAGCAATTAATTAGCACTTTCTAATGTATAACCCAAGCCCTCAATGATCACATTTTCTCCCGTCGCTAAACGAAACTGCCCTTCTGCCGCCTCAAGTGCTTTTAAGCTAATAACGGCTAATACTACAGTGCCTTTAACCAAGTCTTTACCCACATTCACAACCAACACAGAAGTTTGTGTGTTCTCACCATACCACAAGGTTGTGTTATCACCAACACTTAGAGATAATTCAGATTCACTGTATAGGCGTACCATGCGTTTGGTTGGTTTGCCACGATATTGTGTTCTTGCAATCACTTCCTGCCCAGGGTAACAGCCTTTTTTGAAATTAATGGCATCAAGTCTGTCTAAATTAAATAAATGAGCAATCTCTTTTTCTTGCAGTCTTTGATCAAGGTAAGGTAAGCCATAAACCAAGTTGACCAAATCCCAATCAGCAGTTCCTACGGGAGAACCATTGGTTTCCATACGATCCCAGATGTGCATTAACTGATCGATTGGTGCAATAAACAAATAGCAAGGATTTGCTGTCGGTACCGCAATCACTAACACACTGTCAAACGCTGAATCTGTTAGCTGAGTTTGCTGATAAGTTCCTGTTAAACTGGTATTGGTTAGAATCAACAAGTCCTGCGTTGCATGGCTTCCTGCATAACCAAATTTAGGCAAGAGATCAGAAAAGTCTTCTAACTCTACCTTGGTACGGAAAACAAATTTTTTCAGATGCGTCAATAATGGTAAAACAGTATCGCGTGCGACCATCCAATAATAGGCATCATGGTATAGAAATAAGATCCCTACCCCCAAGACTTGCCCTTGTGGATTACAGCAAGCAGCTAGCTTTGCTTGTGTTGGTGTCACTAAATTTACGTCTTGTGTTAATTGAGACTGTAAGAAACCGCTTGCTTCTTCGCCACCAAAACGGATTAAGCCGTAATGTTGCAAACTTGACATCACTGGACCATGCTTAACCAAATGATGCTCAATATCTGGTGCACCAAAATGGCTAATACGATAGTCATCTTGAAAGACAGCACCTTGTTCTTGTAGAAAATGTTGCCAAATAGGGTTCATTGTGTTGTTGCCTTTTTCCGTGTCAGAATAAATAATGAATAATGAACAGGAACAGATCGTTAATAAAACGACGCATTCTGTTGAGTTATGTCTATTTTACCGCATTTATCGGCTATTCATGAAACGGGATTCAGACAAAATGGTACAATTTGACGCAATTTAACTCGACTTTCTGGGCTAATTGATATTATGAGTAACATTATGACAACCAATCTCACCTGTTCCTCTTTGTCTTCTTCTACTTTTGTGCGTCACGATGTTGATATTTTTTGCATGGTGATTGATAATTTTGGTGACATTGGTGTTGCTTGGCGATTGGCAAAGCAATTGTCTGTCGAGTACCGACAAGTAGTAAGACTTTGGGTAGATGATTTTGAGGTTTTTAATTGTTTACTTTCTGATTTTGAAGTATTTAGTAGTAATCAAATTTATTTAGGTATTAATATAAGGCTTTGGCAGAAAGAAGCATTCCCCGTCAACGCACAACCAGCCAAATTGGTCATCGAAACTTTCGCTTGCGAACTTCCCGTTTCTTATCGACAAGAGATGAAACACCAACGCCCTCGTTGGATTAACCTTGAATACTTTAGCGCGGAAGATTGGGTTGTGGACTGCCACCTACTCCCCTCTTTGCAATCTGATGGCTTAGAAAAATATTTTTTCATGCCGAGCATTCGCGCCAATACAGGTGGATTGCTACGCGAAAAAACACTGATTGCCCAAAGAGATGCCTTTCAACAGAACCGACAAACACAAATTGACTGGCTTGAACAGTACCAACTGCCTATCGCGCCAGACAATCACTTAACCATTTCATTATTCAGCTATGAAAACCTGCACATCGCTAGCCTAATCAAAGAACTGCAAACAAACCCACAGCCAGTGACGCTTTATATTCCTGAAAGTAAAAGTTTACAGAGTCTCAATAGCTGGCTCAATCAAAGCCTATCAGTTGGCGATTGCCATCAGCAAGGACAAGTCACACTACACATCATTCCTTTTTTACCACAAATTGAGTATGACAAACTGCTGTGGTTGTGCGATCTTAATTTTGTACGCGGAGAAGATTCGTTGGTTCGCGCCATCTGGTCTGGAAAGCCTTTTATTTGGCATATCTACCCAACAGAGGATATGGCACACTTGGATAAACTGAATGCTTTTTTACAGCACTATTATTCAGATACCGAAACGGAAGACAACCCTTTGTATCAGTTAACGCGCCAATGGAATCAACAAGACACGACAGCAAACTCAAGCATTGAGACACCAATCAAAAGTCTAACCTCTCAATTCACTGAAATACAAAAACAGGCTCAAAAAGCCAGCAATCAACAAATCACGCGCCCAAGCCTCTGTGAGCAGATGATGGCTTGGGTACAAGAATCTGACACAAGGTCGCTTAATAAATGATCACTGAATCCGCTGATTGCACACCAACAATTACCGCAGAAAGATCATCTTTCGCAGTAGGAAGATAACCAACAAAACTCGATGCACTTAAACCTGACGCTTTATTACTCAAATTGACCAAATAAATCTGAGCGACTTTACCTGTGCCATCGGCATCATAAAAAAGATTACCCGTTGCACCATCATAAATAATCCGATGCGTGCTTTCGGTAGCACCACCACCAAACACCACTTGATTTGTCTGCAATGCACCAGCAGAGCTTCCTAACCCCTTGAATACAGATAAGTTAAAATATATTTTATCACCATCAGCAACACTAAAATCAGTAATGGTATCGATATTTGTGTTACTTCCAGCTAAGTCCAAAACAAACGCATCAGCACCTATCCCGCCTATCAAGCTGTCATTACCCACACCACCCACCAAAATGTCTAAGCCAGCACCACCTGTTAAGGTGTCATTCCCTGCACCACCAACCAGCGCATCATTTCCAGCCAACCCATCTAGTTGATTGTTCACAGCACTGCCTATAATATGATTATTTAAGCTATTACCAGACACCAGAAGTTGTGGTAAAACAGAGGCCAAGGTTAAGTTTTCAACATAATTAGGTAAGACATAACTCATAACGGTTTTATCTGCTAACTTCAGTGAAATACGATCAATACCACCATTGGCTAATTCAATCACTTGATCATATACCGAATCCACCTCATACCAATCATGACCATTACCGCCTGTCATGGTATCGGCACCAACCCCGCCCTTAATCAAATCATCTTGGCTCGAACCCATCAAAGCCTCTGATGAGGTTGTCCCTGTAACGGTTTCACCCAAGCCTTGCACGGTAATATCAATCGCTTGCAAAACCCCACCACCAGTAGTAACGGTAAATTTTTCTTTCATCAAGTTTTTTGCTGTTAAGGCCTGTACCATGGCTGAATCATTATTAAGGGTATAAGTCCATGTACCAGCACTATCAATTTCTAATGAGCCATATTTACCTTTAATGACTGTTGCAACAAACTCAGCCTCTCCAGTATCAAGATCGCTCGCTGTTAAAGTGCCTGTTGCAACAGTTACCGTATCTTCTGTAGTAACGCCTGTTTTATCCCCTGAAATAATGGTGAGATCATTTGCGCCTTTAATACTCACCGTAACATTGGCAACAGAAGCATCGCTGGTTTCCACTTGAAACACATCTTGATAGGGCGTTTTTACCTTAGCTGACAGTGCTTGCACAAAGCTACTCGCATTGTTAAGTTGATATTGCCAAACGCCTGTTGAATCGATACTAAAGCTACCATAATCACTGGTTTCACTCGCTGCTGTAATAGTTGCCCCCGTCCCTGTATCTCTGTCTTTTGCAATCAGCTTACCTTTAATTAAAGTGACCTTTGCATCTTCAACAACACTACCTGCGACAGACCCTGTAAATGCAACGCTATCATTTGCACCTGCAATGTTTACGATGATCTGTGAGTCTAGCGCATTAGCACCATTGATGATTTTAACGTTAAAGGTTTGCGAAAAAGTGCCACCATCATTAAGCTGTTCGATGGCAAGATCTGTTGGCGTAAACTTATAAGCACCAGAGGTTGCAGTTAGACTTAACGAACCATATAGCGTTTTGATCGAAGTAACCAGTTTTCCAGAAGCATCGACCAAAGAAAATTTGGTTTTTAACCCAAAAGGATTGGTTAACACACCAGACTGTGCTAAAAACTTATCGTCGGCACTGGTATCTGTATAACTAATCACCGCGGCTGAAAGATCAGGGGTATAATCGCCAGATCCTGTTGGATCAACACTTTGTACAAAATTAGCCGATGTAAGCGACGTGGCTGTGACATTATTCAAGGTTAAGAGCGTTTGAAAGCTATACGCGCCTGCAGTACCATCCTTATCCCATTGTAACAGCGTATTACTGCCTGATTGCACCAGTTTCAAATAACTTAAGCTAACCTCAAAAGGATTGCCTGAACTATACCCAAAACTCATGCTTTCAATTAGAGGTTTTTCTAAATCTATCAGATCACCAGAAGCACCCACTATAAAATCCGTAACGCTACGTGTGCCTGACAATAAATCAACAGAAGCAAAACGATAAGTATCCTGTCCAGCACCACCAGTCAAACTGAAGCTAGATCCATCAGTCAACGACAACAACAAGACATCATTACCAGCACCACCGTCTAGCGAGTCATTACCAACACCTGCTGATAATGTATCATTGCCCGTTCCCCCTGAAAGATAATTTGCCGCACCATTCCCTGTCAACAGATCATTGCCAGCCCCCGATAAGGCACGCTCAATGGTTACGCCATATGCAATAGCCAAATTGTTAGTACCATCATATAGTGCAGACTGGTTAATCTGCGCTAACAACCAACTTGGTAGATTTTGTGACATTTTCAATGAAGAAAAACTGCCTGCTGTCAGATCTATTTTACTGTCTAACGTAAAGGCACTGGCATCAATGGTATCTGTACCACCTGCATCCCAGATGGTCTTAAAAAAAGGTTTGGTTGGATCAAAAGTATAGGTATTATCACCCGTAGCATAACTGGTATTCGCACCATACAACTGTTGCAAGGCAACCACATCATATAGCATGAAGGTTT
>CAZLOM010000053.1:0-13202 GCA_964561185.1 uncultured Piscirickettsiaceae bacterium | reverse complement strand
AAGCGGTACAATTAACGAGTTAACAACGACAAAGTTGGTTATAATAATAGGTAAAGTAATGGATATTTCAACGCTCAATTGGGATAAAAAATGCTGAAATTCTTAGATTTTTTTAACTATGCACAAAGCGAAAGCCCTTGGATTGTGCATTTTTGTAGTGGCTGTTGTTCCCTAGAAATGGCGGCGGCAACGGGGCCACGTTACGATTGGGAACGGTATGGTTACATGCAAACGCCTAGCCCTCGTCAAGCCGATGTGATGATTATTACGGGCTTGGTTTCTAAAAAAATTCTACCTGCATTATTGCGCACCTTTGCCCAAATGCCCGAACCCAGTTATGTCTTAGCCATTGGGGCGTGCGCCTATGACGGTGGCCCCTATAACGAATCGCTTTCTGTCATCAAAAACATGACCGAGATTCTGCCCGCTGATGCTTTTGTCGCTGGATGTCCGCCCAAACCCGAAGCCATTATCCGAGGATTAGACATGATCAAAGAAAAAATGCGTCAGGGCGAACCTAGTGCCGCCAGTCAATCTGGATTATGGAAAGAGATGACTTTTTAACATGATGGAATCCTTACAAACTCTCATCAGCGGCGTAAATCCCTTATTCGTTGAGCCTTACAAACAGGTCTGGATTAAAGCGAAACTTGCCACGCCTGCCGACCTGATTCCCTTAGCGATAGCGTTAAAAGCTGACGGATTAACCAGTTTGATTACCGTATCAGCGACTGACCTTCCTGATGATGATAAGCTTGAATTGAATTACTTTTTCGAAGACCTGTTGACCCAGCGTAACGCATGGATTCAGGTCGATATTCCGCGTGACTTAGCATCTTGCCAAATCGCATCCTTAACGCCTTTGTTTCCGAGCGTCAATTGGCATGAGCGCGAAACCTTTTCGATGTTTGGTGTGGGATTTATTGGACATCCCGCATTAACCGATATTTTTATTTCGCAAGATTTTGTAGGCAAATTTCCATTTCGAAAAGGCTTTGATTTCAAAGCTCATGAAGCAAACCTATTCGATAATATGAACGTCATTGTTGCGCAATTTGAACAAGAACATCATGCCAATGATACCCGCATGACCCACGAGTCCTCTCACACCACACTCAACTGGGGACCTACACATCCTGCCAGCGGACCTTTACGATTGCAAGTGGAAGTCGATGGCGAAAGCATTATTCGGGTAACGCCCGATGTGGGGTATGTTTGGCGAGGATTGGAACATTTGGTCGAAGGTAAGGATTTTGTCGGTGCATTGGTTGCTATCGAGCGTATATGCTTTATGGATAACACCAACGCCATGATTTGCTACGCACAAGCTGTCGAAGAAATCGCGGGCAAACCCATTACCCCTTTTGCCAGCATGATGCGTGTCATGCTAGGCGAAATTGGGCGCGTGGTGTCGCATTTGATGGGCATCGGCGGCTTCTTTAACACCATGGGGCTGGTGACTTTGCAAATGTGGGCATTAGATGTGCGTGAATATTTTCTGGATGTCCTCGAAGATTACAGTGGCGCGCGCATTGCCACCGCTTGCATCGAACCTGGAGGCGTGCGTTATCCGCTCAAACTATCGCTATTAGAGAGTTTAGAAACCGCCATCGCCCATTATGAAGCCACTCGAAACGAATTTTATGCCATCTTTATCAACAACCCAACCATGCAAAGTCGTGCCAGTCAGGTCGGCATCCTTTCCCCAGAAATAGTGTTAAGTCATGGATTGTGTGGCGTGGTCGCGCGTGCCAGTGGTGTCAAAACCGATATTCGCTTAGACGAGCCTTACGCCGCTTACGACAAAATCAATATGACCTATATGTTGGCACAAACAGGATCGGCAAGAAATCGCTTTGAAGTCTTATTCAAAGAAATCGATCAATCGATGGAGATTTTCAAACAAGTCATTGCCGATTTGCGTCGCGGCATTGACGCGGGGGAATATCGTCCCGAAAAAGATGCCATGGTACGCATTCCTAAAAAACTGCCCGATGGCGAAGCGATTAGTCGCGTGGAATGGTCGCGTGGCGAACTAATGATGCATTTGGTCACACGAAAAAACAGCGAAACCCCGTATCGTCTTAAAATTAAAGCCCCTAGCGTCAACCATACCATGATGCTCGATACCTTATTAAAAGGACAGACCCTATCAGATATTCCATTAATATTTGGTAGTTTATACATTTGCCAAGGCGATTTGGATCGGTAAGATTATCATGGAACTCATCTTTAATCTTCTTGTTTTTCCTGGGTTATTGTTTGTACTCTTGTGGGCTTTATTCGTTTTTTGGTTTTCCCGAAAAGTATTGGCGTATATTCACAAACGAGTCGGACCTCATTACAACGGCTATGCGGGGAGTTTTCAAACGCTCTACGATTTTGCCAAGTTAATTGGTAAAGAAAGCATTACGCCACATCATGTTAATCCTTATTTATTCGGACTGATTCCGTTATTAGCCCCAACGCTAGCCATCGTAACCCTCGTTTTGATTCCTTGGTCGCCCGATTGGGTCGTGGTCAATACTCAATATGGTGTATTGGCATTGGTGGTGCTGATTGGCATTGAGCCATTTTTATTGTTTTTAACAGGATTTGGATCGAACAATAAATACTCATTTTTGGGCGGTATTCGCATATTAACGCAGATGATTTCGATGGAAACCGCGTTTTTCTTGTCTGCATTATCGCCTGCCTTATTGTTTGGTACGATGAATTTGTTGGATATCGTCACGTCTGCAACTTGGCTTTCTACCCTAATTTTATTGCCTGGTGCTTTACTCTTTTTTATTTCTGCTTTAGGGATTTTGGCACAGCCCCCCTTTAACATTCCTGATGCCGAACAAGAAATTGTCTATGGCTTTTTTACAGAATATACAGGCACGAATTATTTACTGCTCAAACTAGCTGAATTTACTGAATTTTTAATTATCTTTTCAGCCACAGTTACGCTATTTTTTGCAGGATATCGAGGATGGGTGATGGACGGATTCATCATCTTATTTCTTAAAATGATGTTACTGGCGGTGATTATGATCAGCGTTCGCGCATCGACCCCACGTATTCGGTTAGATCAGATGTTACGGTTTTCGTGGACTTATTTGGTTCCGCTTAGTTTTCTGAATTTGGCTTGGGTGTTATTGGCAAAACTTTATCTGCTGAATGGGGCATAAGATGTTGTTACAAATCATCAAAAAGATGTTCCGTGTTGTGCGATCCTTCACACAACCCCGCATTGCAACGCAAGATGTGCGCTATCACACCATGCACCTATCCGACAATTATCGCGGTCAACATACGGTCGATCATGAAACCTGCACAGGGTGCGATATTTGCGCTGACATCTGCCCCGTGAATGCCATTACCATGTTGCAATTGCCCTTTAAGCGTCGTAATACCGTTCCAGAAGTGAATCTAGCGACTTGTATTTATTGTGGATTATGTGAAGATGTTTGCCCAACCAAGCCCGAAAAAGCCATCAAACTCAGTGGCGGACGATTCGATTTGTTAACGGGGGGCACACACGCCGATCAAGAAAGTTTTTGGTTACGTGCCAATATCCCACAAAGCTATATCGACAGTCGCTTAGCTGAAGAAGAAGCGGCACGCGTTAAAAAAGAAATGGAAGCCAAGAAAAAAGCCGCCTTAGCTGTCGAAGAAGCCAGACAACAGGCTCAAATATCCCCCGACGCTCAACAAGGAAGTGCATCATGAGTTTGCTCATTTTGGTGGCAGTCATTTTGTTAGCCGTGGCATCCATTACGGTAAAAAAAACCGTTACTGCTATGATTAGCTTTGCAATGATGATGTTTTTATTGGGGATTTATTATTTGCTTTTAGATGAGAAACTATTGGGATTATTGCAAATTTTCGTTTATACGGGTGGTATTGTCGTATTGATGTTGTTTGGTATTACGGTCATTGGTGAAGCCTTTCCTGAACCAAAAACCAGACCTTGGGCAATCATCGCCAGTATCATTGTAGGTGCAAGCCTTATTTATTTTGTTGTCAGTTTTGCACCTGCTTTAACAATAACGACAGAAACCACTCATCAAGCGCAAGCCTTTACCGATCATTATGCCGATCTGGTGATGATTTTTGCACTCATTGGTGTCAGTCTGCTTTATGGCACGATGAAAATGGTGAAGTTTCTACGAGGTAAACCAGATGCTTAATATCGAACTGATTTTTGCTATTTTGTTATTCAGTATCGGGCTGTACGGCATTACGTCAAAAAGCGACTTTTTGCGCATTTTTTTTTCGCTAGAAATGCTGTTAAATGCGGTGATTTTAATGCTCGCGGTCAGTGCGCATCATTTGAACTTAACGCAAAATCTTGCTTTGGCTTATATGGTGATGGTATTGGCAACCTTAGAAGCGGCGGCAGGGGTATTAATTTTTATCATTGCGCATCGCATCAGTCATCATATTGAGCCTGATGCGTTTTATGAAACAACGCAACACGATAGATTGTGAGTTATTACGTTAGTTTGAACAACGCATTATGTTAAAACGGAAGCATCCATGTCATCACTTTTAACCACGGATTTTTTACCCCTTTTTGCCATATTCCCCTTCATCGGTGCTTTCTTTGCCTTTGTATTGGGTAAGCAATGCCGCGATCTTGCTTTTTGGACGGCGGAAGTGGTCAGCGCACTGTTGTTTCTGCTCACGATAGGCATTGCCTATCAGTACACAATGCCCTTCAGTATCGAGATGACGTGGTTTACCGTTGGGGAACGTGCACTCCCTTTTGGGCTGTATATCGATGGGCTATCACTTGTCATGCTGTTAATCGCCACGGGGTTAGGCTTTTTAGACATCCATTTTGCCCACGATTATATGGCAGAAGATAAAGACCAAGCTCGATACTATGCCAAGGTATTGTTCTTTATCGGTGGCATGATGCTACTGGTGATGGCAAAAGACATGATCGGCTTGTTTGTGGGTTGGGAGTTTATGGGGTTGGCGAGCTATCTGCTTATTAGCTTTTGGCACAGCCAAAAAGCCCCGAGCGATGCGGGCATGCAAGCCTTTTTATATACCCGTTTTGGCGATATTTTTATCTTTGCCGCGATTGGATTATTGGTCTATTTTGTCGGGTCGCTGAATCTGGTGGACATCAATGCGTTGGCACAGACTGGCGGTATTGATCATAGCGTTGCCTTCATTATTGCGCTGTTTATCTTTATTGGCGCAATTGGCAAGTCGGGACAGTTTCCGCTGTTTCCGTGGTTGATGAATGCCATGGAGGGACCTACCACCGTTTCTGCGCTGATTCATGGGGCTACCATGGTCAATGCAGGTATTTATATCGTTGCCCGCTTGTTCGATTTTTATCTATCGACCGAAGCCTTATTGATCGTTGCCAACATTGCCGCCATCAGTGCTTTTATTGGCGCGACAAGTGCCTTGGTGCAAACTGATCTTAAAAAAGTGTTGGCATATTCGACCATGTCGCATTTGGCATTGGCATTTCTTGGCTTGGGCGTTGGTTCACTGGCGGCAGGGATGATGCATCTGGTGAATCATGCCGTGTTTAAGGCATTGCTCTTTTTGTCGGCAGGGGCGATTATTTTGTCCGCACACCATCATAAAGATATATGGCAATTCGGTGGGTTGCGTGGCAAATTACCCTTGATTGCGATTTTGATGGCAATGGGTGCGGTTTCGTTGGCAGGATTGCCGCCTTTTAGCGGTTTCTTTTCTAAGGAAGCCGTTTTAACGGCGACATTGCTCAATCCCGAAACACAGGGCATAATCGCAGGATTAGCGACCATCGCTGGCGTATTGTCGATTGCCTATATCGGACGCTTATGGTTGTTATTGTTTAGCGGTCAACCTCGGGATTCTGCCATTCATCACGCCATTCAACCGCTCTCTTTTCGGTGGATTGGTTTGCCTTTGCTCATCATGGCAGTGCTCACGTTATTGCTGGGCGGTTATCAAGCCGACATCATACAACTGATGACAACAGGAAGAATACCTGAAACCTCTGCGCATCTTGATGGCTTATTCATTGGTTTAATGATGGGGTTAACTTTATTGACGCTTGTGAGTGTGGCTCTTTATGCGAAAGATCTAACCCTTGTGCGTAAAATGGGTCAACATCCTGTGTTGAGCATGGTGCATCATTTACTCTTTCATGGCTATTATGTCGAAGCGATGATCAGAAGGTTTGCACAGATTATCCTTGTCAATGGCATCGCTAAGGGCGCGTCATGGTTCGATCACCGCGCCATCGATGCCAGCGTCAATGGCTTTTTACCCGCAACGCACCTCCTTTTTAGACAACTGAGTCGGACGCAAACCCATCGCATCGGCAATGAGATTGCCCTAATGATTGCAGGGCTTGCGCTATTCATACTGGTGATGATGGTGGGAGTATCATTATGATCTATCTGATGTTAATTTTCGCCCCGATGTTGGTGGCATTTTTGGCATACGGTCTATTTCATCGACAAGGAAAAACGGTCAAATATATTGCCCTTGCGACCTTTATCACCGAATTTATCGCCGTCATCGGATGCTATACCCAGTTACCGACCACTGGCTATCTCGAATTAGGTTCGTTTTTGCCTGTTGAGGCCTTTCATTTTACCCTTTCATTACGTGTCGATATGCTCAGCGTCGTGATGTTGTTACTCAGCACCCTCTTATTGATTCTGGTCACGCTATCGAGTTGGACAATCGAGAAGCCAACTGCGTATTTTTCGCTATTAATCGGCTTTTCGGGGGCGATTATGGGGGTCTTTATGACCACGAATCTGTTGTGGTTTTTTATGTTCTGGGAACTCACGCTACTGCCCATGTTTTTCTTGGTCGGTATCTGGGGGGGCGAAGGTCGTATCTATGCCGCCATTAAGTTTTTCCTCTATACCCATACCGCTTCGATGTTGTTGTTACTGGCATTTTTCATGATTTATGCTCAAACAGGCGTGTGGGATGTGACCCTTATTCGAGAAGCCGCCATCCTAACGCCTGCATTGGTATGGTGGTTATTGTTTATTGGCTTTGCCGTGAAATTGCCATTATTTCCCTTCCATACATGGTTGCCTGATGCCCACGTTCAAGCACCTGCGCCTGTTTCGGTGTTGCTGGCAGGCGTATTGCTCAAAATGGGGGGGTATGGTTTGATTCGATTTGTGATCGAGCTTTTGCCAGAAACCTCGCAAGTCTATGCGCTTTATATGCTCGCTTTTGGTTTATTGACCGCTTTTTTTGCAGGATTATTAGCCATCTACGAACAGCACATTAAAAAAATGGTGGCATACAGTTCTATTTCGCATATGGGATTGGTGATGGTCGGCATTGCCACCATGACGGTTGAGGGATTATCTTCAGCATTATTTGAAATGATCGGACACGCATTTATCATCTCGCCCTTATTTTTGATTGCAGGTATTTTGTATCATCAAACAGGCAGTTATCAGATGCGTGACATGGGCGGCTTGATGCAAAAAGCCCCTTATCTGTCGGCAGTGTTTGTGTTGGCGGGTATGGCAGCATTGGGTATGCCAGCGACCATGGGATTTATCGGTGAACTCACCATTTACCTCAGTGCCATTTCGGTATTTGGGGCATGGATTGCCGTCATTGCCTTGCTGTCACTGCTTAGTGCAGGTTATTTAATTTGGGCAATGCGTCGGGTGATTTATGGTGAACAATCGGTGTTAATTCAACGTCATGATATTCAAGTTCATCGAATCGAATTGCTGGTATTGTTCGTCTTTGCGTTTTTGATTGTGATGTTTGGGATTTATCCTCAACCTATTTTTGATGCTGCCAATCAAAGTTTTGGTTATTTAGGAGGACGATCATGAGCCCTTTTGCCTTGTTATTGGGGTCTGCCCTCTTATCGCCCCTTGTGACCGATATTCGATGGCTTAAAAGTTTGTCCTTGTTGACCTTTGTTGCGGCAGGGATTTTGATTGCCTTGGGCAATGGCGTGGGACTGGCGGACTTTGTACAAACAGAATCGGTTCGTTTTTTTGAACTGATTCTGTTGATCGTGGCTTTGGCGACGGTGTTACATCTCGATCAAGACGATCATGGCACACTGACCCAATTATTGTTACTGACTGCTGTCAGCATGGCATTGCTCGAAAGTAGCACCTTATTGAGTTTTATCATCACCTTTGAAGCCATGAGCATTATGTCGTTCGTACTGGTGAGTAATATTCGTAACGAGCGACAAGCCGAAGGCGCGATCAAACTCTTTTTTGCAGGTGCGACCGCCACGGGCATCGTGTTATTCGGATTGGCGTTATTTACCCTTTCAGGACACAGTATTGATGACAACCTAACACAGGTCGATGATGCCTTTTCGATGATCGCATTAGCCATTGTCTTGATTGGCGTATTATATAAACTGACCATTTTTCCAATGCACGGCTATGCCGCCGATACCTATACGCACATCAGTCATGTTCATGCGGCAATTTTATCGGCATTGATTAAAACCGTGGTTGCGGTTGCCACGTTTCATCTCTTTAGTCCATTACTGGCGCATCTTGATACGGCATCGATTGTTGGATTGGCGATTTTATCCGCCCTCACCATGACCTTGGGCAATGTGCTGGCATTATATCAACGCAAAATTTCACGCATTTTAGCCTATTCATCCATTGCACATGCAGGATATTTGCTGATTCCTTTTGCGGCAATTGGCAGTCAATGGGCGCATACAGGATTGCTTTATTTAGCCATCGCTTATATTTTCATGCAAACTTCCGTATTTTTAATTTTGGCACGTTTGCATAAAGATCATGCGATTGAGACCTTAGATGATTTAATAGGATTAGCGCAATATCGTCCTTTGTATGCGTTGTTTTTTACGATTCAATTGCTGTCGTTAGCGGGTATTCCGCTATTGGCAGGGTTTATGAGTAAAGCCGTTGCCTTTTATGCAGGCGTTGATGCTGGGCTGTGGATATTGGTACTAATTGCCTTGCTCAACTCTGCTTTATCGGTGGGATATTATGCGTGGATCATTAAAAAGATGTATTTTGATACGGCAGACACGGCTAGTTCCTTTCCTGTGTCGGGTAATGTGATTGGGTTTGTTGTTGGCGAAAGCGTGCTTTTACTGGGTACAATTTATTTTGGTATTATGGCTATTGATGTTTTTAACATTATGAAATGATTAGGATAATGTAATGGATGTCGTGTTATTGTACGCCCTAGGCGCGTTTGTGAGTATTTTAGCGATTTATTTGTTGGGTGTGGTGGTGTCGCCACTGAGACCCAATAAGATTAAGAATGATCATTTTGAGTGTGGATTGCCCAGTAGTAGCAGTATGCCGCAAAAAGCCAATTTTGGGTATTTCGTATTTGCGATTTTATTCATTATCGTAGACATGGCGGGATTGTTTTTTAGTCTGTTTGTATTTAGCGATGATCGACACGCTCTGACCATCATTGCATGGTTTGCGATTATTTTATTTGTCGCATTGACTGTGGCGATGATCTCTGCTGATTCAGAATAGCACTATGATCGTTTCTGATTCTTGTCGTTGCTGACACAGTTAATCCTACCGAAGTGCATCTAGCACAATCACCCCGCCTGTTATATAATAAAATCTCGCGTTACTGATTAGGTGCTTGTCTTTGATGATGAGTTAAACGGGAAATAGGTGTAATCTGATGGATGATTCCTGTACTGCCCCCGCAACAGTGATAGAGAAGATGCTTTATAGAGAGAGTTGTTCAGTGAACCGCTGTCTCATCCACTGAGTTGATTTTGTGCAAGCAGACAACTTGGGAAGGATAAAGCAAAACGGCTCTTCAGTCTGGATACCGGCCTAGTGAGAGGTTAACCCGATTGCGGTGGGCAATACGGCAAAGCAGACTTGAGCATGATGTTAACAGTTATTTAGTGTCACCTTTCTGTTTTAACCAGCTGGTGCTGGTGTATCCGTTTGTCCTTTGTGCCATATTTTATGACCGAAGGAATTCTATGACCTTTTCTTTTCAGCGCACGGCATTGAGCGTTGCCTGTGCTAGCCTCTTTTCCACTGCCGTTTTTGCAGAGCAACCCTTAGATCCGTTAGTGGTTTCTGTGACCAGAAGTGAGCAATCGTCTGCCAAAATGACGGGGACAAGTTTAGTGATTACCTCACAAGAATTACAAGAAAAAGCCATTCAAACCTTACCCGAAGCCTTAGACCGAATTGCAGGGATTCCCGTGGTGAATAATGGCGGTTTAGGTTCCTTGTCTTCTGTTTATATTCGTGGACAAGAGGGGAAGCGAACCTTATTGTTGGTCGATGGCGTTCGTTACAATGATCCAAGCAGTTTGCAAGGTCCTGTTTGGGAAAGCATTATGATCAATGATATTGATCGTATCGAAGTGATAACGGGAGGTCAGGCTGGATTATGGGGGATTGATTCTGGTTCTGTGGTGGTGAATGTGCTCACCAAAAAAGCCGAACAAGGAACGCATGGTCAGTTAAGCTATGCTTTAGGCAGTTTTGGCGAGAAAGTAACTTCAGCAGGGGTTAGTCATGCAGAAGAACAATTTGATGCGCGTATTTCACTTCAATCTACTGCGGTAGATGGGTTTAGTGGCATTGCCCCTATTGAGAATGGTAAATTTGCTTCCCCAACCGCCTTTGAGCGCGATGCGTTTCACAATAATAGCACTAACCTACGATTAGGGGTAAACTTAAGCAACCATCAACGTATTGAGTTAACAGGATTTAGAACAGAGAGCAATAGCCAGTTTGATGGCTCTTCTGAACATGCGTCTCTCGCTGCGCCTTTGCCGAATGATGCCCTCTCTAGGACTCATCTGATTCAAGATAGTGTTGGTTTGGGGTATCACATTCAGTATGGCGATTGGCAACATCAGGTTAAGATTCAAAAAAGCACCATCGCCCGTCAGGATGTTAACAGTTACGATGAACATTCTTGGCGTAGTGATGCTGAGTCTTCTCAATTATCCCTAACCAGTCAACACAATGATACCCAAGGAAACTGGACGCTTGGTGCTGATTCAACTGAGCAGAAAGGTTCAATGTATAGCAATTCGCTGTGGGTCGTACAAAATAATGCACAGGGTTCTTACCGTCAACATGGGGTGTTTGCAACGCGTGTGCAGACCTTGTATATGTTCAGTGATCAGTTACCCACTTATGTGAATATTGGGGTGCGCGCAACGGATCATAGTGTCTATGATAGCAGTGTGAGCAAAAGCCTTGGTGTTAAGCAGATGTTGAGTCAAGATGCTTACGTTAAGATGAATGTTGGCAGTAGCTTAAGAGCACCAACCCTCAATGAGCAGTATGGTGTCTTTACCACATCAACAGGAAAACTTCAGCCAGAACAGATTGAAAGTCGTGAGATTTCGTTGGGATGGAAAGAGATGAGTCTTACCCATTTTGATGATGAAATCTCAAATTTGATTGATTATTACTACCACTCACCATCGGATACAGGGTATCACAACGTCTCTGGAACGTCTCATTTGCAAGGCTGGGAATGGCGATTAAAACAAGCCTTACCGCGTTTGAACACAGAGGTTAGTGCCATTTATACCTTGCTAGATGCTAAGGACAGTCATGATAAGGTCTTAGCCAATCGCCCAACAACCAGTGGTACATTGGGGGTGAGTTATTTAGGTTGGTCTAAGGCGGTGTTGGGCATACAATCTCAATATGTGGGTGATCGTACAGATTCTAATCGTTATCAAACGGGTCATTATTGGTTGTGGCATGCAAATGCTCAGTATCAATTGGATGATCATTGGCGCGTGTTTATGAAAGGGATTAACTTAACCGATCAGCGTGTGGCGCAAACCAGTGCTTCGAGTTGGGATAATAATACTTACACATCGACCGTAACCCATTATTATGCCTATATGCCGTTAACGGTGTTGGCGGGTGCTGAGTATCGGTTTTAGGAGCTTAGATAAACAAATGACCAATAATGCAGAAAATCATGCCAATCGCATGAAAAAACATAAAGCCATTGTCGATGCAGGCATGGCGCGTGCTACCGATGAAAAAGGCTTAATTCTCGTCATGACTGGTGATGGAAAAGGTAAATCCTCATCGGGGTTTGGCATGGTGGCTCGCGCTTTAGGTCACGGCATGAAAGTCGCTGTGGTACAATTCATCAAAGGCAGTTATAGCACAGGAGAGGAGGCATTTTTCCGTCGTTTTCCTGATGAAGTCAGCTATCACGTCATGGGGAATGGTTTTACTTGGGAAACCCAGAATCTGGAGCAAGACAAGCGCAGTGCGG
Organism: uncultured Piscirickettsiaceae bacterium; assembly: GCA_964561185.1. GTDB lineage: Bacteria > Pseudomonadota > Gammaproteobacteria > Thiomicrospirales > Thiomicrospiraceae. Next base: position 956 of record CAZLOM010000053.1, on the reverse strand, counting down.
AGCGTGCTTGGGAGCAGGTGAAGGTTTTTCTGGCGGATGAGCGTTACGACATGATTTTGCTCGACGAATTAAACATTGTGCTGAGAATGCGTTATTTAGAGACTGAACAGGTGTTGGCAGATTTGGCTGACCGTCCTGTCATGCAACACGTGATTATCACAGGACGAGGCGCACCACAAGCCCTCATTGATCTTGCCGATACCGTCAGTGAGGTGAAAGAAATAAAGCATGCTTATAAGGCAGGCATTAAAGCCCAGAACGGCATTGAACTCTAATTTTTATGATAAAGGAGCATGAAATATGCCTACACTATCCACACGTAACCAATTCTTATTGGGTACTTTTTTGGTTTTATTGCTGATCATGACGCGAGGTCATCATGAGTTGAGTTTCGATTGGATTCCTGCCTCAACCATGGGTGCCTTCTTTCTATTAGGTGTTTATTTTCGCCAAATGTGGGTGTTGACACTCACCTTTGTGTTGATTTGGACGATGGATATGAATGGGTTGACTTGGTCAGCAGATACAGAGTTTTGCTTGAAGGATAGTTATTTGTTCCTTCTGTTATCCTACGCAACCTATTGGGCGGGTGGACGCTTATTTGCACACTTGTATGCGGGTGAAACCCTGCAAAGTTTAACACGCTTGGCGGTGATTGCACCGATTGCGGGTGCATTGGGCTATTTGATCGTTTCAGCCAGTTTTCATCATTGGTCCGGTCTGTTCATGGAAGACTTATCCCTGATGTTTGGTGATTATGTTGCACGTTTACCAGGTCATTTAGAAGGCTTAACAGTCTATCTCGTGATTGGGGTGGTTGCTCACCTTGCAATCAGCACTTGGACGAAGTCTGCGCGTGTTGAGCGTCTGGCTTGATTCATAAAGGTGGTAATGTGACGTGAAACAGGCGCATGGTGGTCAATTAAGACAGGCTTGCCAAAGCTATGGCGGACAGC
>CAZLOM010000052.1:0-13249 GCA_964561185.1 uncultured Piscirickettsiaceae bacterium | reverse complement strand
AGTGAGACTTCATTTATACAGCCTACCTATCACTACCAATTGTGATAGGTTAGTCATTTTAACTTTCTTCTTTCTTTTTTAGCCTACCCCCTGTCAGATCACCACGATTTTCCGTCGTGTCGAGCGAAACAACTCATCTCTCTGTAAGACATCAGCGCGTTTTCAAAATTCTTTGGCATAAAGTGTGCTTTTCATTAGCTGGAATTATATTGAATCACGCTAGATGATTATTTTTGGGAGAGTGAAATGAAACAATGGAAAAAATGGGTGGTTGCTGTCAGCATCATCTTAAGCATGAATGGGCAGGTTTTTGCCGAACGTATCAAGGACATAGCACAGGTTGCGGGGGTTAGAAATAACCAACTGATTGGTTATGGTCTTGTGGTTGGGTTGAATGGAACTGGAGATAAGAATCCCTTTACAGATCAAAGTTTGACTTCGATGTTGAATAAATTTGGTATCAATATGCCTGATGGCGTGAAGCCAAACAGCAAGAATATTGCAGCAGTGTCGATAACGGCCAATTTGCCACCCTTTATCAAGCCAGGGCAAACGATTGATGTATCTGTGTCTTCCCTAGGTAATGCGAAGTCGCTGGCTGGAGGTACCTTGTTGTTGACACCGCTTAAAGGTTTGGACGGAAAAGTCTATGCGATGGCACAGGGAAGTTTAATTGTGAGTGGGTTAAGCGCGAGCGGTAAGGATGGTTCAAACGTCACCACTAACTTTCCAGCAGGTGGTCATTTACCGAATGGTGCGATTGTTGAGCAAGCTGTCGAATCTGGCTTTGATGTTGGTAACACCATTACCTTAAATTTGCGTAATGGAGACTTTAGTACGGCGAAAGCAGTGGTTGATGCCATTAACCGCAAAATGGGTGAAGATACGGCACGTGCATTAGATGCTCACTCGATTGAAGTGGTTGCTCCACGTATGGCACATCAAAAAGTGAGCTATTTGTCCGAGCTTGAAAATATAGAAATTACGCCAGCGAAATCAGCCGCTAAGGTCATTGTGAACTCCCGTACAGGAACGGTTGTGGCAGGTCAAGGGGTTAAATTGTTACCCGCTGCAATTTCGCATGGTAAGTTAACGGTGGTGATTAAAGAAAATAAAGATGGCTCTTCAGATGCAGGTACGAAAGAACAAAAAGCACCTATGTTTGTTTTTGATGCCCCAACCATCCAGGATATTGTGACACAGGTTAACAATGTGGGTGCCGCGCCATCAGATATTGTAGCGATTCTAGAGGCATTAAAAAGTGCTGGCTCTTTGCAAGCCGAACTGCTGGTTATTTAAGGGGGAATTATAAAATGATCACGAATACAACCAATTCTGCGAATACAGGCAGTCGTCAAATTGTAAATGACATGAGCTCACTGAGAGATTTACGCAACACTTCGCAGAAGGACGAGGGTAAGGCATTGAAAGAAGCCGCCAAAGCCTTTGAAGCCTTATTTATGCAAATGATGCTCAAAGAAGCAAGGGCAACCAAATGGAGCGAAGGCTTTGCTGAGGGCGTGGCAGGTACTGCTGGGGCAATGGATAAATATACGGAATGGCGAGATGATCAGTTAGCGCAAGACTTATCTGCTAAAGGTTCAATGGGTATTGCCGATATGCTGCTCAAGCAACTTACGCCTAAATATCCTACCACAGGCGCGACGACGGAAAACTTATCAGAGCTTTCAATGGGTTCAGAGATTTCTGGAGCACAATTAGGATTGACAAGACAATATTTTGCCCCTGTCAGTGCGCCAATTGGTGGTTTGAGTAATATGGGAAGCCTATCAGCTCAGTTTGATCGACTAGACAGACTGTCAGAGGATACGGGGGTAGGTATGCCAACCGCGGCAGATACCGTAATGTTGAGAAATCTTCTGCTTGGTAAAAAAGATTAAGCAGAAAAGACTAATTAAGAGGTAACTTATTATGGCAGATTTAATTGTAACCAGTGCCGCTGGTTTGAATACCTTCCGTCGCGCATTGGAAGTGACGGGACATAACATTGCTAACGTTAATACCGATGGCTATTCACGTCAAAATACGGTGATTAGAGCAGGCACGCCTCAGCTAACAGGTGGCGGATATATTGGCTCTGGTGCGTATGTTGCATCCGTAGAGAGAGCTTGGACGGGGTTTTTAGGCGATCAGATGAACAATGCCTACTCCTACCAAAACAAATACAAAACAGCGGATATTTATTCAACCCAATTAAATGGCACCCTAGGGGATCCTAATTCGGGTGTTTACAACGCCATGGAAGACTATTTCAACAGTTGGAGTGATGTTGCCAATGACCCAACACTCTATACCAACCGTAGCACTGTGTTGAATAAAGGCGCGTTGTTATCGCAACAGGTGAACAGTTATTTGGATTCTGGCTATAGTTTGAACCAGCAGGTCAACAGTCACCTCAATGCCGCAGCGGATAAGGTGAATAGTCTATTGGGTCAGATCTCTGAATTAAATACACAGGTTAACAATGTCTATTTGCAAACCAATGCCCCTGCAAATGATCTGAAAGACAAGCGTGATACCTTAATCAAAGAGTTAAATCAGTATGTTGATGTTAAAACGCATGAAACAGGCACAGGCATTGCGGACATTTATACGGGTGTAAATGGCAATATTCCTTTGCTGACAGACAATCGTGTGGTTGCACTGGAAGTAGATTACCGTTCAGTCGATGAGTCAGGGGTTGCAGGGGAAGAAATGGATTTGTGGATTCATCAACCTGGTACGAATCAACGCCTGAACATCACCAAGCAACTTCAAGGCGGTGAATTGGGTGGTGTATTAAGTTTCCGCAACGACCAACTGGGGCGTGCGCAAAGTGAGTTTGGTTTGTCGATTGCAGGGATGGCATTGGTCATGAACGCGCAAAGTCGTCAAGGCTTTGATACCAATGGTGATCAAGGCACGAATCTCTTTTCGTTGAATGACAAAGACAGTCGTTATGTCTTAAATGACCCTAACCTCGCCACAGACCCTGACTACACCAATGCCTTGACTGAAGCAGGCGTGGCAAGTTTTGCCACAAAAGAAGATCAAGATTATTACCTATCGAGCGTTAACTATTTCAGAAGCACAGAACAGTCTGCTTATTTAGGTCGAGAAAATCGCTCAGATGTCACCATGTCGGTGAATTTGATCAGTGCCTCAACCGTTGGTGACAAGAGCTTGAAAACCTTTACCGATGCCAATGGTGACGGGGTTTCGGATGATTTGAAAGCGGTAATGAATGATGTGTCAGCCTTAAAACCAAGAGACTATGTGATTGCGTTTGATGGTACCAATTATGCGATCAATGACAAGCGTACAGGTGAAAACATTGCGTTTAACAAGGTAACTGATGGTTCTGGTGTTGAAGGTTTAGAGTTTGAAGGCTTGCGCATTGTACCGAGTGATGTACCCAAAGCGGGCGATAAGTTTGAGGTGCAATTCTTGCGTGATGCGACCAAATCCTTTTCGCAAGAAGTCACTGATCCTAATCACTTAGCTTACCGTGGTGGTGATCCGACGGCTACTCCTGCCTATTCAACACCACTGGGTATTGGTAGCAACCTCAATGCGGCGAACATGACGGGTCTAAAAGACAAGTCTCTGCTCATGGGTGGAAAAGAAAATCTACAGGGTGCGTTTTCGTTAGCGGCAACCAATGTTGGTAACTACCACTCAGCGAATAAATTGAGTTTAGATGCTCAAAATGCCTTGTATCAACAATTGGATGATACGAAACAGTCGATCGCTGGCGTGAGTTTGGATGAGGAAGCCGCGAACTTAATGAAGTTTCAGCAGTCTTACCAAGCGGCGGCACAAACCATGCAAGCGGCACAAAAAATGTTTGATGTGTTAATTGGCGCGATTCAATAATCGTTGCGATAGATAGGAAGTATTGATATGAGAATCTCCACACCCTACTTTAACTCAAGTTCTTTGGTGGGAATGCAACAACATTCAGAAGCTTTGTACAACATCCAGAAACAGTTGTCGAGCGGTCAGCGGGTCATGACCCCCGGTGATGATCCCGTAGCGTCAGCACGTATTTACCGTGCTCAGTCGTCTATTGATAACATGGACAAACTTACCAAAAATGGTGATTTTGCTCGTGGGCGTTTGATGACAGAAGACAGTGCGCTTGGTGAAGTGACCAACAATTTACAACGCATTCGAGAATTGGCATTACAGGGCTTAAACGGTTCTTACAATGGGCAAGATCGTAAAGCCATGGCAACTGAGATGCGTGGCATTTTGCAAAATATGATTTCGATCAGCAATACGCAAGACAGCAATCGTGAGTATATTTTTGCGGGCGATCAATCGGATACGGCTCCGTTTGCACAAAACAATGACCCTATTTCTGGCTTGCCTGATGTAACCGCACCAGTGACTTCGTCTATCACCAATACTGATGGCGCGAGATTTGTGCAAATTGCGATGGATAATGACCATCAGATGGACATTAGCAATCCCAATGTAGGTGATTATTCTCGTGTACGTATTTCGGATAATGGTAACAAGGTGTTTGCCGTTACCCCTAATGCTAATGTAAATACGGTTGTCAGCAACATGACAGGTGGTGCGGCAACAGGCAATAGTAATGTGTTTGAAACGGTTAGTCGTTTGGCTGAAGTGTTTGACAGTCAAGGCAGTGCGTTACCAGCAGGAACCGAGGATTTTATCTCTGAGCTTGACAGCAGTATTGACAATATTTCTCAAGTACGTGCTGAAGTCGGTTCGCGTGTGAACCGTATTGATGATCAATATGACGTGAATGAGACCTTCAAGTTAGGCTTGACAGAGGGCTTGTCGAAATTGCGTGATATGGATATGGTGACAGGCATTAGTGATTATCAAAAGATTTTATCTGGCTTACAGATGTCGCAGTTGACCTATTCAAAAGTAAGTGAATTGTCGTTGTTTAACTACTTGCGTTAAGTGAGAGTGAGTGTCATGGAACTCAGCATGAAAATCTCAAAGACAAGGGCAATTGTGTTATCGGTTATTTTCTCAGCAGTCATGGCGATTGGGGTCGCTGTGCTTGCTTATAATCCGACAGACTGGTTGTCTTTTGATAATAAACCTATTGCGGATGCTTTGCCTGAACCAGTGGCTGAAGTGATTCAATCGGTTGAGTCACTGCCTGTTTTTGAGCCAGAAATAGATGACAGCAAACCTAAAGTAACGCCTTCTTCGTCAGAAGAGGTAGCGGAGCAGTTAAAAGCATTGGACGAGCAAGTCACTGCTGTTTGGGGTGAAGAGGAGAAAAAACTTCCCAGTCAAACAGAGGTGGTAAAGTACAGTGAAGATTTGCAAAGTCGTTCTATCATTGATTTGAAGGATGGTAAGCTGGTTATTCAAACGCTGGTGGGCGAAGATGATCTCGCAGACAAATCCTTACAAGATGCTTTAGTTGCCGCTTTATTAACCTCAGAAGACCCGAGAAAAGTTGATCTGCTGAGTTTTAAGCCGAATCCTTTATCGACGACCCATCCTTTTTTGTTTGGACAGATTGAGGATAACCGTGGCAGACCGATTGAGTCGGTGGAGCGAGCTGAGGCCTTTGCACAATGGGCATTAAAGCGTAAGGTGAAGCTGGTTGCTTCGGCAAAAGGGCAGATGAAGCAAATTTCTTTGCCATTAAATGCCAATCATCGACGTATAAGGGCAGATCGTTTTGCTAAATACATTGAAGAAGCGGCAAAAAAATATCAGCAAGATCCTGCCTTGTTATATGCGATTGCTGAAACGGAAAGTCATTTTAATCCTTACGCGGTGAGCCCTGAGGGTGCGATGGGGTTAATGCAAATCGTGTCATCTTCGGCAGGTATTGATGCCATGCACGCCATGGGGAAATATCGTGCCCCAACTAGGGATGAACTCTATGACCCAGCAACCAACGCCCAATTAGGGGCAAAGTATGTGCAGTTATTAAGAGATCGTTATTTATCAGGCATTAATAATCCTGAGGTAAGAGAGATTGCTGCAATTGCTGCTTATAACAGTGGCACTAATTCGACGCTTAAAAGTTTTGCCAAAAAGCAATCGCAAGCCTTAGAAGCCATTAATGCCTTGACCCCGCAAGAGGTTTATGATGCCTTGAAAACCAAGCATCGTAGTAAAGAAACGCGACTTTATATGCAGAAAGTCACCTCAGCGCGAGGTCGTTACCTCAATAAAGAGAAAGATGCAGCCCCTTCTTGAAGGGGTTGTTTTTTTATAGTATAATGGTTAGCTCACATCAATTTTTTTGGTAGTGACTTCTTGTCGGCAATTGTAGATTGTCGGCTCATGTAACTTTTACATTGATCCATAAGGAGCATTCATGCGTCATTATGAAATCGTGTTCCTCGTTCACCCAGATCAAAGTGAACAGGTCACATCTATGGTTGACCGTTACCGTGCTACGATTGAAAGCAAGGGCGGAAAAATTCACCGTTTTGAAGATTGGGGTCGTCGTCAATTGGCTTACCCAATCAAAAAAGCTTACAAAGCACATTACATTTTGATGAACGTCGAATGTGATAAAGATGTAGTAGCAGAATTAGACAATGCTTTCTACTACAACGATGCTGTGTTACGTAGCATGATTATGCAACGTGATGAAGCAATCACTGAAGAATCACCGATGATGCGTCGTGAAAGCCGTGACACCCGTGATGGTGGCGAGCGCGGTGAGCGTTCAGATCGTCGTATGAACAACGAGGAGTAATCAAAATGGCTCGTTTTTACCGTAAAAAAGTGTGCAAATTTAGCGCAGAAGGCGTTAAAGAAATCGATTATAAAGACGTTGCCTTGTTGAAAGGTTACATTACCGAAACAGGTAAAATTGTACCTAGCCGTATCACAGGTACAAGTGCGCGTTACCAACGTCAATTAGCAACAGCGATCAAGCGTGCGCGTTATTTAGCGTTGTTACCGTTTACTGATCAACACGAATAAGTGTTAGCAAACGTTTTAGCGATAAAGCGTTGTTAACGTTGCTGAGTTATGTTATTTTTAGCAAATTTAATCATGAGAGACCCTAAGTGGTCGCTTATGATGTGTGCAGGTCTTGGTGTTGCTACCTTGATTTTTGCCCCCGTAGGTTTTCTCGCTGGTTCAGCCATCGCCTTAGTGACGCTGTCTGCTGGCTTAACCTACGGAATACGTGCATTAGCAGTGACTGCCGCCGCTGGTCTGTTGATCAGTAGTGTGCAAGGCAGTTTAACGCCTTTGTGGATCGCATTGGTTGAGTTTTGGGGAGCTGGTTTTGTACTAGCGGTTGTTTTAGGACGCTCAGGCTCATTATCAAAAGCGATTTCATCGGCGGTGCTGGTTATTGTTGGTGTGATGTTGGTGGCACACGCGGTGATGTTACCCTCGCCTGAATTGGTTTGGGCGAGTTACATTCAGCAGATAGCGTCTGAATTGCAGGCAACGGGGACTTATTTAGACCCTGAAGCTGAGGTGATGTTGACCGAACAACTACCAGCTGTCCTCACCATGCTGATGTTGATGGGATTGTTGGTGGTATGGGTAGGGATAGTGTTTTTGGCGCGTTGGTGGCAAAAAAATCTTTATCCGCAGGCAGATGGCTCATCTTTTGGTAGCGAGTTTCGCGCCTTAAAATTGCCGAATGCGATGGCGTTAGCCTTTTTGGTTGGTGTTGTTGCGTTACTTTTCTTGCCTGAGCAGTCGATGCTCTCAGAGGTGGTTGCGGTGTTGAGTGTTGCCTTTATGCTACAAGGTTTGGCTGTGGTGCATCACTGGGTATTTGTGCGAAATAATGGAACTTGGTGGTTGGTTTTGGTTTATCTCATGCTAGCCATTTTGCCACACTTTATGATGATGGTGGCTGTGCTAGGATGGATGGAAAATTGGTTAAACTGGCGTTCTAAAATGAGCGTTAGCGGTTAATTCCCGAAAAAGGAACAGACAAAATGAATGTCATTCTGTTGGAAAAAGTAAAAGGCTTGGGTGCGATGGGAGACATCGTATCGGTTAAGGGCGGTTACGCACGTAATTTCCTTGTACCAACTGGTAAAGCAAAAATGGCTACGCCTGATAACGTAGCAACTTTCGAAGCGCGTCGTGCTGAGTTAGAAGCACAAGCGGCGGCAAATTTAGCGAATGCGCAACAATTGCACGAAAGAATGCAAGGCTTGGTGGTGAGTGTTGAAGCGAAAGCTGGTGATGAAGGTAAACTGTTTGGCTCAATTGGTACGCAAGACGTTGTTGATGCGTTATCAACCTTGGGTTATCAAGTAGAGCGTCGTCAGGTTCAAATGCCAAATGGCGCGATTCGTACGGTAGGTACCTTCGAATTGGTCATTTCGCTACATCCAGAAGTAGATTCGACCATTACCTTAGACATCAAATCAAATTAATTTTGATTTTGTTGGTGAGGTGTCGCACTGAAAAAAGCGGGGAATTTACCCCGCTTTTTTTATTTTTTGTTTCGGCATCCGTTATAATAGCCTCCCTAGTTTTGCCTTTATAACACAAGTTGATCGCTGATGAATCCTATCAATACCCCAACCATGGCACTTGCCGAACAGATTAAAATTCCGCCATATGCTTTAGAAGCCGAGCAATCGGTATTGGGTGGTTTGATGTTGGATAACGCTGCATGGGATGATGTCTCAGAGGTGTTGGTCGAGGCTGATTTCTTTCGTCATGCACATCAGTTGATTTGGCGTGCCATTGCCGCCTTAGTGCAAAAATCGACGGCTAATTTCGATTTAATTTCTTTGGCAGATATGCTACAAGCGCATCAACAGTTAGATGAGGCGGGTGGTTTAACTTATTTAGCGAGTTTAGAATCGGCAACGCCCAGTGCGGCAAACATCAAAATTTACGCCAATATCGTGCGTGAAAAGGCGTTGTTGCGCAAGTTAATCAGTGCAGGGACTGAAACCATTAACATGGCGTTTACCCCTGAGGGACGCTCTGCCTTGCAAGTGATTGATGCCGCTGAGAAGCTGGTATTTGATGTTGCCCAGCTTGGGCAGTCAGGAAAAAAGAGTTATTTTTCTTCTAAAGAGCTGGTCAGACTGTGTGTAGAAAAGGTCACAGAACTCTACGAAAATCCAAATAGCGTGAGCGGGTTAGAGACCCATTATCACGATTTTGACGATAAAACACAAGGCTTGCAAAAAGGAGATTTGGTCATTGTGGCGGGTCGTCCGTCGATGGGTAAAACCACTTTTGCCATGAACTTGGCAGAAAATATCGCGCTTAGGGGAAAAAAGAATGTTGCTGTGTTCAGTTTGGAAATGCCCGCTGAACAATTGATGATGCGTATGTTGTCATCCGTGGGGCGCATTAACGCGCAAAGATTGCGCTCTGGCTCTCTTGAACCAGAAGATTGGTCAAAGTTCACTTCTGCGGTGAATCGGTTGAGTGAAGCGGGTATTTTTGTCGATGAAACAGCCGCTTTATCACCGCTGGAGTTACGCTCACGAGCCAGACGATTGAAGCGAGAGCATGACATAGGTCTGATCGTGATTGACTACCTACAGCTCATGCGTGGCAATACCGCGACAGCGAATCGTACCGAAGAAATTTCTGAGATTTCGCGCTCTTTGAAGGCATTGGCAAAAGAGTTGGAAGTGCCTGTGATTGCCCTGTCTCAGTTAAATCGTAGTTTAGAACAACGCCCTGATAAACGTCCCAAAATGTCTGACTTACGTGAATCGGGTGCGATTGAGCAGGATGCTGACTTAATTTTATTTATTTATCGTGACGAAGTCTATCATCCCGATTCCGATCAGAAAGGCGTGGCAGAAGTCATTATTGGCAAGCAAAGAAATGGTCCAATTGGCAAAATATTGTTAACCTTTATGGGTGAGTTTACGCGCTTTGAGTCCATGGCTCAGGGTGGTTGGGTGGATGAGTAAATGGCAAGACCCTTATGTGCTTATATTGATTTATCGGCGTTAACGCATAACCTTTCCTGCATTAAAACCTTAGCACCACAGAGCCGTGTGATGGCGGTGGTGAAAGCCAATGGCTATGGGCATGGTGTTGTGGCGGTTGCCCAATCTTTAGCAGTGGCTGATGCCTTTGCAGTTGCCTCCTTAGGGGAAGCCTTAGAACTACGTTATGCAGGGATTAGCCATCCGATTGTGTTGCTCGAAGGCGTGTTTTCTGAGGAAGAGTTGATCAAAGCCTTCCAGTATCAAGTTGCTATTGTGGTACACAGTGTAGAACAGCTTGCCATGTTAGAGCGATGTCAGTTAGCAGGAAAGGTTGATGTGTGGCTTAAAGTAGATACGGGAATGCACCGTTTGGGTTTTGAACCTGAGCAATTGCTTTCTGTTTATCAGGCGGTGTCTCAGCTGGCTTGCGTGGCGAATATATCCATCATGACGCATTTTGCGTCAGCCGACCTGCCTGATGATGATTTGAATGCACGTCAGATGGCAAGGTTTGAGCTTGCTTTATCTGCTTTGCCCACAGAATTGCCCAAAAGTTTGGCAAATTCAGCGGTGCTGGTGAATTTTCCTCAGTGTCATGCCGATTGGGTTCGCCCTGGTATTATGCTGTATGGTGTGAGTCCAACCGCTACGCGTTCTGCTGAGTCTTTTGGCTTGCGTCCAGTGATGACCTTGATGAGTGAGGTGATTTCCTTAAAGCCAGTTGCTAAGGGCGAATATGTGGGTTATGCAGGGAGTTGGCAGGCAGAGCGTGATTCATTGGTGGCGATTGTCGCTGTGGGCTATGGGGATGGCTATCCACGTCATGCACCGACGGGTACGCCTGTGCGCTTGTTAGGGCAGTATGCGTTTTTGATTGGTCGTGTGTCGATGGATATGATCGCTGTGGATGTGACCGATATTGCTGAAGTGCGTGTGGGAACTAAGGTTGTTTTGTGGGGACAGGGATTGTCTGTGTCAGTGATTGCTGAACACGCCAATACCATTAGTTACGAGTTACTTTGTGGGATTACCAGACGTGTGCCTTGTTATTTAACAGAACCGCCAGAAGTGTGATGGGAGAACCGTGATGGGTGATGGTGTTACCCATCACGGTTGAGCTTGCTGGATTAAACCGCAAATTCGGTACGGCTACGTCCGCTAGCTTCGTAGCGTTGTAACCATAAGGGTGCAATTCCACGACCTGACCAAGTATTGTCTGGATTGACTGGGTCGATATATTTAGGCGCGACAGAGCCTGTAGGACCACGTCGAGTCGATGCTTTAGCACCCACTGCCTTTGCCACCAATGCCGTAATCTCGCTGACGGTTTCCCCAGTCGTTGCCGATAGTTTTTTAATTTGTTGCGCGAGCTGTTGTATTTCGTCGCTGGTTTGAGTCAATTTAGGTTTCTTCTGAGCTTCCAATGCGTTCATGGTTTCTTGTAATTTGCGCATTTTTTCTGAAAGGCGCATCATTTTTCTGTCGATACTGGTCGTCATTGTCTTTCTCCGTGAGTATATTGTGGTATGCAAAATGATATAAAAGTCATCGCGCTTTTTAATTATAATAGGTTTTGTTATTTTGTGAAGAGGGAATGGTGAGTTTATGCTTAAAAAAATGGTTAATTGTTGGCGTTATGGGCAATTATCACCGCGTTTTGTCTATTTTTTTCGAATGGGGGTAATATTATTGGTCTTTATTCCTGTTTGGTTATTTTGGAACAATGAGCAGTTAACACAAGATAAGTTGGTATTGGTCGATGTATTATTAGGCTTACCCTTAGGTCTGGCATTATGGTTGACCATGGTCATTATTTGGCAAGGAGTGATAAAAACGATTGCCTGTTTTTGGGGTGGTATGACGATCAATATTCCTGAAGCCTCGGTAGAGGAAATAGAATTAACGGGCAATGATGTTGTATCAATAGACACAGCAGAGGGTGAGACAAAAAAGTCAAAACCAACTCAAAAAGAAACTTAGGAATTAACGGATCATGCGAAATAAGCCTTGGTTTTCTTGGTGGCAATGGCAAGAATTTAAGATAGTATTAGGATTAGCCTTACCTATTATGATTGGTCAACTGGCACAAACGGGTATGGGATTTATGGATACCCTAATGGCTGGTCAAGTGAGTGCTGAGGATTTGGCTGGTGTTGCCTTAGGGTCAGCGGTCTGGTTGCCTGTTTATTTATTTGCCTCGGGCATTTTATTGTTGTTAACGCCCAAGGTAGCAACAGATTTAGGTGCAGAAGCCAGTGATCATCTTCGTTTGCATTTATATCAAGCGGTGGTGATGGCGATTATTTTGGCAGTTGTGTCTTCTTTGATCTTGTGGACTTCTTCTGTTTGGTTGACTTGGTTTTCATTAGAAGCGCGTGTTTATCAGGTGAGTCGTGATTATTTACACTATCTCACGGTTGGGGTTTGGTTTGGGTTGGCATTTCAAGTGATTCGCTTTTGGTTTGATGGCTTTGCCTTAACGCGTTATGCCATGTTACTGGCGATGATTGGGTTTATGGTCAATATTCCGTTGAATTATGCCTTTATTTATGGGTGGTGGATTTTCCCTGCTTTAGGTGGGGCTGGTTGTGGTGTTGCAACGACTTTATCGTATTTAATGATGGCGGTTATTGGTTGGCTGTGGTTTTATCGACAGAGCAAGTTTGCAGAGCATCATGGTTTTTGGCAGTACGATATTTCCTTGATGGCGTTAGCTAATACACTGTGGCATTGGACAACAAAAGGCGTGCCTATTGCCGCTTCTATTCTATTTGAAGTCGGCTTGTTTATTGTGGTGGCTTTTTTATTAACGCCTTTAGGTACAGAAGTCTTAGCCGCACATCAAATTGCGATTAGTTATACCTCTATGGTATTTATGTTTCCCTTATCTCTCGCGATGGCAATGACGGTTCGCGTAGGATTTTTGCGCGGACAAGCGGATCACGTCTTATTACGACACTCGGTGTTGACCTTATTGGTGGTCGCTTTGGGGATGGGGGTTGCTCTGTCTTTATTCACCTTTATGTTTAATCAAGGCTTGGCAGAGATTTATAATAAAGACCCAGAAGTGGTTGCTTTGGCAAGTTTCTTAATGCTCTTTGCGGGGATTTATCAGTTATCCGATGCGATTCAGGCTTTCTGCGCTGGGGTATTGCGTGGTGTCATGGATACGGTTGCCGTGATGTGGGTGACTTTGGTTGCTTATTGGTTGGTGGCTTTACCTGTTGGTTATTGGTTATGCTATGGATTGGAGTGGGGTGTTAGTGGGTTTTGGATGAGCTTTGTGATTGGGTTAACCTTGGCGGCGGTTGGGTTAGGGTGGCGAATGTATCATTTGTTGTGGC
>CAZLOM010000051.1:11646-13335 GCA_964561185.1 uncultured Piscirickettsiaceae bacterium | reverse complement strand
TTTGCGCTAATATCTCGCGGTTGCCATTCGGCAGTGGCGCACTGACCAATCCAGCCTCTTCCATGGCTTCCACCATTCGTGCGGCACGATTATAGCCAACCCCAAACTTACGCTGAACCGATGAGATAGAAACCTTTTTGCTTTGTAAGACAAAAGCAACGGCTTCATCATAAAAGACATCACGCTCCGCGCCCCCTGCTTCATCCTTAAACAAACCCGTCAAGGTTGGACTACTCGCAGAAGAACCAGACCCACCGACATCAAAATCTTGATAATCAGGCTTACCTTGCGTTTTCAAAAATTCTACCACGCGATGCACTTCATCATCGGAAACAAAAGGACCATGCACCCGTTGTGGTGAGCCCATGCCATTGCCTAAGTAAAGCATATCACCACGACCCAAGAGCTGATCAGCACCCATCTGGTCTAAAATGGTACGAGAATCGACTTTTTGTGCTACCTTAAAAGCAATACGCGCAGGAATGTTGGCTTTAATCAAGCCTGTCACCACATCAACTGAAGGACGCTGTGTCGCCAACACCAAATGAATCCCTGCCGCACGCGCTTTTTGTGCCAAACGCGCAATCAACTCCTCGATTTTCTTACCGACCACCATAAACAGATCGGCAAACTCATCAATCAACACCACGATATAGGGCAAAGGCACGAGCGTTGGCATATCAGGCATCAGATCAAAGGTATTTAACTCTGGCATTGGCGCAAGGGGATCAACAATGGGTTTACCTTGATCAATGGCATCCTGTACCTTTTCATTGAAGCCCGCAATGTTTCGCACCCCTAGTTTCGACATCAATTGGTAACGTCGTTCCATTTCCACCACGCACCAACGGAGCGCGTTAGACGCTTCCGCCATATCAATGACCACAGGTGCCAGCAAATGCGGAATGTCTTGATAAATCGACAACTCCAGCATTTTTGGGTCAATCATAATGAATTTGACCTGATCAGGACGTGCATGATAGAGCAGGCTCACAATCATGGCATTGACCCCAACCGACTTACCTGAACCCGTTTGTCCTGCCACCAAAACGTGTGGCATTTTCGCCAAATCTGCTACTACCGCTTCACCCTTGGTATCTTTACCCAGAACCAGCGGCAAGGTCATCTCCGTATTACGATAAGCATCAGAAGAAAGCACCTCGCGGAAACTAATTGCATCCGCACTCGGATTCGGAATTTCAATTCCAATCACCGATTTACCCGGAATAATATCGACCACACGCACCGCCATGACCGACATAGAACGCGCCAAGTCCTTAGCCAAATTGGTAATCGAACCGACACGCACCCCAGGAGCTGGCTGTAATTCAAACAGCGTGACCACAGGTCCAGGAATAATCCCAACAACTTCGGCTTTAATGTTATATTCGTGCAAAGACTGTTCTAATACTGTCCCCATTTCTTGCAAAATTTCATTAGACAATATCTGTTTGGTCGGTGGGATTGGATCAAGTAACGACAATGGCGGTAGCTGAACCTCTTTCGGCAAGGGCGATGTTTGAAATGATTGCGCCGTTTGATGATGATAGACAGGAATCGGATTGTGCACAGGTGTTGGTGGCATCGCAGTGGTTTGAGCAGGAAAGTCAGCCACGATATGCTCACTCATTGCCTGCTGAAGCACTGGCTGAGACATGATCGGCTCAACAACAGACTCGACAACAGCAG
>CAZLOM010000051.1:0-11546 GCA_964561185.1 uncultured Piscirickettsiaceae bacterium | reverse complement strand
TGCTGAAGCACTGGCTGAGACATGATCGGCTCAACAACAGACTCGACAACAGCAGGCACTGCCACAGGTGAAGCCACAGAAGAAACCATTGGCGCATGAGACTCAACTCTTTGCACCACAGGAGCAACAAGTTCTGGCTCATGAATACTGGGCGCAGACAGCATGGTCTCAACAGGGTGAACGGCTTGAGCCTGAACAACTTCGTCAGTCAAGGGCTCAGGAATTGATGCGCTAGGTGTCTCTGTTGGTGCGTTCGTGACCATCGGTGCAATGGGTACTGACCAAGCCTCTGGCTTACTCGACAGATGGATGGGGTACACAGGTTCAACGGTTGGATCAATGACCACGCTGGCTGGCACACCTGTAGGCATGGTTGCGTGACTTTCTGACTGAGTGATTTCTGGCTGTGAGACCATCGCCTCAGCAGTAGGAATACTGCTTGCTTGTTGCATCGGTGACGCGGTGGGTGCATCCGTTGCAACCACTGGCTCTGAGGGTGTGGTGTTTGTTGTTGCAGTCTGTGCCATATCCATGGATGGCGCAGTTGATGGGGTCGCCTGAGTAGAAAGAGAAGCAGTTTCCTCTGAGGGATGATCAACGCCATAACGACCACCCACAGGACGTTGAACCACGCTATCCTCTGGCTTTTGACGATGCCAATGAATAAACGACAACAAACTCTTTTGCCACTGACTGGCTGACCAATTCGATTTGTTGGTTTCCTCGACAACGGCACCTGAAATCTGCACCGTTTGATAGGTTTTTCCCATCACAACATCACTGACAGGATGTCCATCACGATATAACTGATAGCGTGTTTTAATCACTTGCAAGGCTTGTAAGAGTTTAGGTCTTGCCTCAACGAATAACCAACGTCTTCCACGGTAAAAAGCATTCCATAAGACTTCGCCAGTAGCATCCATGATCTGAAACCAACTAACCCCTAGCATCCAACTGATGGATAAGCCAAAGAGCAAGAGCAAGGCAAGCGTGGTCGCCAAACGATCAATCACGCTCACAAACGCACTTGCCACCCAGTAGCCCAGCATTCCGCCACCAGAATAGGGCAAGGGTGCGTCCCAATGACTGCTGTTGAGATACATGCTTGCCATACCAGCCCCTGCTGACAGCATCAACAACAGACTTCCTACGGATTTGATCAGTTGATTTTTATCGACCTGTTGATTCTCAACCTTGATCCAAAAAACCACAGACCCCACCATCCATACCCCAAAAGGCACCACATATGCAAAAACACCAAACACAAAGAGCAAGAAAGAAGACAACCAAGCCCCTGTTGCATCTCCCCAATTGTGAATGGTGGCAACACCACTACCAGACGAAAAAAAACCTGGATCAGCAGGGTTATAACTAATGAGCACAAGGAGTAAAAAAACACCCACGACAAAAGCTGTCCAAAACCCCCACTCATGCGCTAACAGGCTTGAAATAGGGTTGCTCTTTCCTTTAAGATGTCTGACGACACTATCTCCCATCGAGACGACTTTTTCCGCTGGTGCATGAGCATCTGAGTGTGCAGGATGATCTGCTGAATGATCTGCTGACATGAATAGACTTACCGACTTTTTATCTTGATAACACAAGCATCAAACATAAATACATTAAAAAATACATTAAACAAAATACACACAACACGACTTATTGAAGCGAATGATTAAAACGAAAAGACGCTATTGATAGCCTAGGCTGGCTAAAGCACGCTCATCATCCGACCAGTTGTCTTTGACCTTAACCCAAAGTTGCAAATGAACAGGCATTTCCAACATATTCATGAGGTCTTTACGCGCCTGAGTACCCACCAATTTCAGCACTGAACCCTTCTCGCCAATCACAATTTTCTTTTGACCTTCGCGCTCAACCAAAATTAAGGCATGAACCTCAACCCGTCTCTCGGTGACTTCATAGCGTTCAATCTCAACGGTTAAGCCGTAGGGTAACTCTTCATTCAGCGTACGCATGAGTTTTTCACGCACCATTTCAGAAGCAAGGAAGCGCATCGATGCGTCAGTCACCATGTCGCCATCAAACATGGCCTCGCCTTCAGGCAGTAGCTTAGTAATTGCCTGCTCCAACAAGAGCAAATGCTTGTTATCGTAGGCTGAAATAGGCACACTTTGTGTAAACTTAACCCGCTCGCCCAACTGCGCCAGATAAGGCAGTAGCTTTTCTCGCGGTTGAATTTTATCGACCTTATTGATGACCAGCAGAACAGGAACCTTCACCTGTGAAACCAATGCCGCCACACGAGAATCCTCGTCAGTCCAACGCCCTGCCTCGACCAACATCATCACCAAATCAACCCCCTCCAATGCGGTCGAAGCCGTGCGATTCATCACCCGATTTAAGGCTTTACCCGCATTGAGGTGGATACCTGGGGTATCCACAAAGACCAACTGCGCGTGATCTCGTGACAAAATCCCATGAATGCGATGACGCGTGGTTTGTGGTTTGGGCGAGGTGATGCTGATTTTCTGTCCCACCAGCCCATTCATCAAGGTCGATTTACCCACATTAGGACGACCCACAATGGCAATGGTGCCACAACGAAATAGAATATCGCTCATGAATGCGTCAACCCAAGTGCGACACAATCCGCTTCTGGAATCCAACCAAGGGTACTGCGCACCATCATCGACTGATAATTACGCACCAAGGGCATGACGGTTAACACGCCCCACAGACGTTGACGACAGGACCAAGCAAGTGACGATGGGTGCGCTACCCACCATTCATTATTGACCCCAAAATGGGCTGTCTTACAAATCAGATGAATGCTTAACTTCCAATATTGACGTAGAAAACGCCAACGTGTCATCAACACACTCTGCGGAGCGGATGTGCTCATGGTGATACCTCAATTTGTAATAAGGGCTGATGCTCTTTGAATACGGTGTCCCCTAGACTGACAGACAACTGACTGATTTTGCCTGACACTGGGGCACGAATGGTGTGATAGTCTTGCAAAGCGGTCAACTCAGCAAGCTCTGCTTTGAGCAGGTCAACACGCGCTTTTGCACGATCGTTGGTTAATTGTACACCATCAAAGCGACGTTTTGCGGTCGCATTCTGGTCAAATAGGGCTTTTTCAGCTTCAAAATCCGTTTTAGCATCTTTCAACTCTATTTCTGCCAAACGCAAGTTCGCTTTGATCTGAGCCATTTGCGCCTGCAAAGCACGCGCATCAATCTCTAGCAATGCCTGCCCTTTCTGCACGCTGTCGCCTTCTTTAACGCTTAACTGAGTCACTTGACCATTAACCAACGCACCCAATTTAACCGTTTGTGCGTGAACACTCACCGCCATCATTGACAACAACACCCCAGCAAGGCTGATCGCGAGCGGTTTCTTCCCTACAAAACTCATGGCTTTTCTCCCGTTAACCGTAATAATTGTTCCCACAAGACCACCTTATCTCGGGTCAGTTTGAGCGTTTCCAAATCTGCGCGACTGACACGCACCAACGAATCACCTAAATCGGTTTTGCGCTCAAACTGATATTCTGTACGACTTTTATCCAAATAGCGTTCGGCATAATCGCCCTGCACCTTGGTTTGTGCTTGACGTGACTTGAGCAAGCTGATTTTTAAGGCAGTGTCTAGGGTGAGTTGACGCACTTCGCGTAGCATCTGTTCGTAACGTGCTTTTTGTTGATGCAAACGTGCTTTGGCTTTATCCACTTCTGCCGCCTTAACCCCACCATCGACAAGTGGCATGGTCACAGCAAGATCATAGCGATAACGCCCTTCGTACATCGTATCAATATTGGTATGCCAGCCATTGCGACCACGAAACTCGATGGTCGGTGCATCCATTTTTTCTGCGGTGGTTAAGGCTAACTCGGCAGAGTTGACCTGTTCTGCAAGGGCTTTGAGGTGTAGATTGTCTGCAATGGCTTTTTGTTGCAAGACTTTAGGGTCTTCAAGATGACGCTTATCCCACCCACTAACATCAGGCATTTCTAACTCGTCGGGGAGTTGCCCTGATAAACCTAAAAGTTCGACCAATTTGGCACGCGTTGAGCGTTGGGCAAACCCTGCCTGAGTGTTACGCACCAGCGTTTTTTGATAAACCTCATCTAATGCCAGCACCGCTAACTCAGACAATTTACCCTGCGTCAATTCATCACGCGCATTGTCTAAGCCAACATATTCAATCGCCATCTGCTCGTTCTCTACTCGCGCCACCATATCCGCCAACAAGACATCAAAATAGGCTTCAATAATTTGTTGACGATAAATCAGTTGTGCTTGCGCCAATAACCACTCTTGAGCGCGAACCTGCGCCTCGGCAGAAGACAAGTTCGCTGATTGTTTACCAAAATCATATAACTGCTTCTGCAACACGAGGTAAGCGTTATGATAGTCTTCATCCTTGCCTGCAAACTCGCGTTTCACCAACCCACCCTCAAACGCCAACTTAAAAGCATCCTTGCTGTCCACACTCGACAGCGTACCTTGGCTCATGGACAAGTCTGCCTGCGCCAACATCACCTCTGGTGACTGCTCAGAAGCAACCGCCAACACAGCTGACAGCGTCAAGGGTTCTGGCAAACTGCCCGACCAAGCAGAGGAAGAACAACCCAGTAATAGCCCTAATGAACAGGCAAGCTGAGACAATCGAAATGACATATCGCTTCTCCTAAACAAAGCAGGCTTACTTAGCTTGACGCTTGTATTGCTCAAAGGATTGAGTTAAATAAGCTTTTTCAACAATGTACTGTCCATAACGCAAAAACTCTTGTTTGTCCTTGGTTGCCCCTGTGTATTTAGCGATTTGCTTACCGTCTAAATCAAAAAACATCATCACAGGGGTTGCACGCACACGAAAATCCTTTTCAGCAATTTCTCTCTGCTTCTTGCTCTTTCCTTGAAAGTCGATCACTTCCACATCGCCTTCAATGTCAAAGATGAAGTTGGCAAAATTCGCTTTGAAATAGGCTTGTACGTCTGGTTGAGATAAGATGGTCTTTTCCATGCGATCACAGAATGGACATTCTTCCATCATGAAAAACATAAAGATGCCTGACTTACCATCCGCTTTGGCAGTTGCCAATTCTTCTTGATAATTACCAAAACTTTCTTGGAAGAAGCCTTTGCTCTTATCGGCATAAGCGGAAGCCGTCATGAAACTCAAACAAACGGCTAATCCAGTCGCCAACCAAAAACGTCCAGTCATCGCAGATTCCTCTTAGTTTGCTTGATTGTTTTCTTTAATGAAGTTTTCCAAGGCTTTTTGATCCACCATACCTGTATGAGCGGCAATCAGCTCGCCCTGAGGGGTAATCATAAAAGTCGTTGGCAAGCCTTTTAGAGGACCAAAAGGCGTTTTTGAAGCAGGACCATCTGGCGCACGGACAATTGGCATGGTTGCCATAAAGTTGTCCATAAATGTCTTCACCGATGCTGGGTCTTTGTCTTCATGATTCACCGCCAACACAACGGCATCTTTACTGGCATGTGCTTCGTGGAAAGCCGCTAACTCTGGAATTTCTTTCACACAAGGCGGACACCAAGTTGCCCAGTAGTTGACCACCACCCATTTGCCTTTAAAATCAGACAAGCGCACGCTATTGCCTTTCAAATCAACATAATCAGCTTCAATGGCGTGTGCCGTTGATGAGTATAAGACTCCTGATACCAACACAGCACCTAACACACTTCCCCAGTGACGCACCACATCTCCCATTGCTTTCATGACTTTCCTCTTTATATCTTAACAACACCAATGCGCCTAGCGCACCGATCTTTTTGCAAACTTTCAAAAATACCCACCAACCGTGAAAAAGTCAATCCCTTTGATCATTTCGTGGCTTACGAGAGGAAAGACTCAAACTTGGACGACCCGACGAATTGTTTGATCTCGACACAGGTTTTCTATCGTGTCGTTGATCTGTTCTGCTATCGTCTCTGTTATCTTCCCTGTCATATCTTGTTGATCGGTCGGTCGGCTTTCCTGATGGTGTATTGCCTTTCGGTTTATCCCACTTAGGCTGATCCCACTTAGACTTATCGGCTGACGCATCTCTCTGATCGGATTGACCTTCTCGAGTTGGCTTTTTGCGTTTGTCTGAATCTGCAAAACGCTTGCTGTCACCACGAGGCTTGGCGGCTGTTAAGGCAAAATTTCTAGCGCGTTTGATGCGCGGTGCTTCTTGTCTGGGTTGCGACAAAGGAGCCAAATCAACCAATCCCAACAAAGCATTGACTTGATCAGGCATGGCGAGTTGTGATTTACCCTGTTTCAAATTTTTCGGTAAACTCACTCCACCAAAGGCAATACGCTTCAAGCGACTGACACGCACACCCTGACTTTCCCACAAGCGACGCACTTCTCGATTACGCCCTTCTAGTAGCGTCACCAAATACCAACGGTTTAGGCTATCGGTTTCTTCGGTCAACATCGGCACAACCGAATCAAACTGCGCCATACCGTCTTCTAGCGTTACGCCTGTCATGAGTTTTTCGAGCACCTCTTGGGATACTTCTCCAAACACGCGCACCAAATAACTACGCTCAACCGCCTGTGATGGGTGCATGAGACGATTTGCTAACTCGCCATTATTGGTTAAGAGCAATAACCCTGTGGTGTTAATGTCTAAACGACCAACAGCAATCCAGCGACCTGATTTAGGCTTAGGCAAGTGTGCAAAGACAGTCTCGCGCCCTTTTTCGTCGCTACGCGTCACTAACTCACCTTCAGGCTTGTGATAGAGCAGAACTTGTGTTTCAGGGGCTAATAAGTCCTGTGCGGTTAGGCGACGACCGCGCACGTGAATCTCATCACGTCCTCCGACACGATCACCAAGCTTTGCCAAACTGCCATTGATCCTTACTAAGCCCGCGCTGATCCACGCCTCAATTTCACGACGCGATCCTAAGCCTGCTCGTGCAAGCACTTTTTGTAATTTTTCACTCATAGTGTTTTTCTCATTTCAATTGACTGTGATCGACAATGACCCGCTTGTCACACAAGCCAAACCTGCTATGGGTTGGTTAGATGCGATTCATTGCGTTTAATGAAGCCTGTTTAACGCGCTAGGATACCTGCTCCTTGACGCAAAATTTCTGGCGAACCAGAGGTCAAATCGACCACGGTGGTTGGCTCATGCCCTACCCAACCTGCATCTAATACCCCATCCACGGAATGACCAATTCGCTCTAGCACAGTTTCACCATCGACCAATGGAAAGTCTTCTTCGGGCATAATTAAACTGACACTCAGCAATGGACCATTCAAATGGGCTAACAACGCCTGCACCACGGTGTAATCTGGGACACGGATGCCTATGGTATCACGTTTTGGATGCCATAAACGCTTAGGGACTTCTTTTGTTGCGGGTAAAATCAACGTAAAGGCACCCGGTGTCAGCGATTTTAAGAGACGAAATACGCTGTTATCTACCTGTGCATACTGACTCAGATGGGACATATCTTTACAAACAAGGGTAAAATGATGTGTCGGTGGCAATTGACGAATCTGGCGAATGCGCTCCACCCCATCCTTATTATCCAAACAACAGCCCAAAGCATAACCTGAATCGGTGGGATAAGCGATCACACCGCCATCGGTCAGACAAGTCACCGCCTGTTGTAGTAATCGTTCTTGCGGATTATCAGGATGTACCATCCAATGTTTTGCCATAACCAAGCCTTTATGCCTAAACCACTAATATTGCTTCACAGTATAACACGTTTAGAAGGGTGCTAAAACACAATAGCTAACTGCTTTAATAAGGGCAAGCGTTGCAGAGAGAACTGAGTGGTTACTTGTGTCAATGATGCCATCTGCTCAAACAGACCAAATGCTCTTGCTTGTGGTTGTTGCATTAACCAGTCTAACCAGACCTCTATATCTTCTGTGTGGGTGGCTGATCGCGCCAACAAACAAAGTTGTTGCCAAGGAGATACCTGAATCCCACAACCAGCTACGGGACTGGCAAGATAATGAATCGCTGAGGAT
This sequence comes from uncultured Piscirickettsiaceae bacterium, assembly GCA_964561185.1. Classification (GTDB taxonomy): domain Bacteria; phylum Pseudomonadota; class Gammaproteobacteria; order Thiomicrospirales; family Thiomicrospiraceae. Next base: position 3,566 of record CAZLOM010000051.1, on the reverse strand, counting down.
GACCATGCCCGTTGGCAAAGACGCTCATTGAGTAATCGGCAAGGCTCGATTGCTTTGGCAACCGCCTCATGAGATTGCGCAGGATGTAAATATCCGATAGCGGTCAATACCGTCAGCATTTCAATGAATTGCTCTGTGGTAAGGCTGTCTGTTATCTGGGCATGAATCTTATGTAACCACTGAATACCTGTCATCACCGCGTCTTGATCAAAACATGCCAACACCAATAAATAGATTTCCGTTGGCAACTCAAATTCACCCAACTCGCCAGTGAGGTTTAAGGATAATGCACCCACAGGTTGAATAAGGGTTAATGGTGTATTCATGATCATGGCACGCTGTTCTGCATGAGATAAGGAATGAATGCCCTTACCCCAGATATCTCGGCGAAACCCTGTATTACGCAATAGGTCGCTATAGCTTTCACGCAAATTTCGATCCTCAAACTGAGCCAGCCATGTTTGCTGATCTGAGGTTAAATGGAGATCAGAGAGAGATTCTATCGTATCAGCCGAACAAAGATAAGATAACTCTGCTTGCGCCAGCAACCCTGCGGTATCCGCAAACAACATCGGAAACCAAGCCGAACTCATGTATTCATGTGTCAGATAAGCAGGATGAGACTGACTGACCTCCTCCCACCAAGTGGCGAGACTGGGATGTTCTTGTGCGTAACGACTTTGCGGTAAGGCTTGCGCTAGCGTTGCAAAAGCAGTTGATAGAGAGGTCATTTCATCAGCGTGAACTCTGTTACCCGTGAGATAAAGCAAGCGTTGCAAGGGTAGAACAGGCGCACGTCCAGGTAAGGTATTATGTGACAGATAGACAATGCCCCCCTTTGCCAAAAAGCGATCAACAATCGTTAAAAGCTGTTGGCGAATATCGGGGTTCACCCAACTCCACACCCCATGCAAACTGATTGATTGAAATCTGGTTGCATTTTGGTCTAGAAAGGTCTGAAAATCAGTTGGGTATAAGGTGAGATGATCAGCAATACCATCACATAAGGCATCTACCCCCGCACAATGCTCGGGCATAAAGTCAACGCCAACATAGTGTTCATGCTGACGGCTGACCGCTGATAAAGAAAGCCCTAATCCCTGACCAAAACCCAATTCTAAATGCGGAAGATGCTGAATGCCTGAAGGCACAACATAACCCTGCAATAACAATTGCCAGTGCATCATGGCTGGGTGTTGTTGACGGAAATAAGCGTAAATATAGGGCATTTCCGCGGAGTAGCCAGAAGGGTTTGTTTCGTTCACAACCAAATCCAAGTAATCAAAACATCCAAGGCATGGTTTGTTTACGATTATCCTCAAACACCTTGATTTCATCGGCATGTTGCAAGGTTAAGCCAATGTCATCAAGCCCGTTTAACAAACAGTCTTTGCGGAATGGGTCAACACTAAAAGAAATCGTTTGCCCTGATGGGGTTTTAATCGTTTGACTCGGAAGATCAACCGTGAGTTGATAGCCTTCATTGGCTTCCAGCTCTTCAAACAACTTCTGCACCAACTCATCCGACAAGATGATCGGTAGAATGCCGTTTTTGAAACTGTTGTTAAAGAAAATATCCGCATAGCTTGGTGCAATAATGGCATCGAAACCATAATCTTTTAATGCCCAAGGGGCGTGTTCACGCGATGAACCACAGCCAAAGTTCTGACGAGTGAGCAGAATTTTCGCACCCTGATAACGTGCCTGATTCAATGAAAAATCAGGGTTCTTGGGACGATTGGTACAATCCATATCTGGCTCACCAATGTCCATATAACGCCATTCATCAAAAGCGAAAGGACCAAAACCAGAACGCTTAATGGATTTCAAAAACTGCTTAGGAATGATGGCATCGGTATCGACGTTAGCACGATCCAAGGGAGCGACAATGGCTGTCAAAGTCGTAAATTGATACATAGTGTTTCTCCTTTTATTGTTCTTACTTATGACTATGACTTACGCCATCATCTTTCTAACATCAACAAAGTGTCCAGCGATTGCCGCCGCCGCCGCCATAGCAGGACTAACCAAATGGGTACGACCGCCAGCTCCTTGACGACCTTCAAAGTTGCGGTTTGAGGTCGAAGCACAATGCTTACCTGATGGCACACGGTCGGCGTTCATCGCCAAACACATTGAACATCCAGGTTCACGCCATTCAAACCCAGCTTCGATAAAGATCTTATCTAACCCTTCTTGCTCTGCTTCCTGCTTCACCAAACCAGATCCCGGTACAACCAATGCCAACTCAATGCTATTGGCAATTTTCTTACCTTTTAACACTTCTGCCGCTTGACGCAAATCCTCAATACGAGAGTTGGTACAAGAACCAATAAACACCACCTGTACAGGAATATCGGTCGCCTTCATACCAGCGGTTAAGCCCATATAGGACAAGGCACGACGAATACTGTTTGCTGAAACCTCTGTCGAGGCATCATCTGGATTTGGAATAGAACCCGACACAGGAATCACCAACTCAGGCGAGGTTCCCCAAGTGACTTGAGGCTCGATTTCTTCGCCTTGTAACACAATTTCTTGATCAAAAACGGCGGTATCGTCAGAGTAGAGTTCTTTCCACGCAACCACCGCTTGATCATAAATATCACCCTTTGGTGAAAAGGGACGACCTTTAACATACGCAAAGGTCTTTTCATCAGGCGCAACAATCCCTGCACGCGCTCCTGCTTCAATCGCCATGTTACAGACCGTCATACGACCTTCAACCGAGAGATCACGCATGACTTGACCAGCAAACTCAATCGCATAGCCTGTACCACCTGCTGTACCGATTTTACCGATAATGGCTAAGACCACATCTTTCGCGCCAACGCCTGCTTGTAGTTTACCTTCCACACGAATACGCATGTTTTTCATTTTCTTTTGTAGCAAGCATTGGGTTGCCATGACGTGCTCAACTTCAGAGGTACCAATACCAAACGCCAAAGCACCCATCGCGCCATGCGTAGAAGTGTGAGAGTCGCCACAAACAACCGTCATACCCGGTAAGGTCAAGCCTTGTTCAGGGCCGACAACATGCACGATACCCTGACGAATATCGCCCATTTTGAACTCAGTAATACCGAACTCTTCCGCATTTTTATCCAGCGTTTGTACCTGAATGCGAGAGATAGGGTCTTCAATTGCCTCAACACCCGCAGAGCGATCGGTGGTAGGTACGTTATGATCGGGTACTGCCGCATTTGCTGAAACGCGCCACGGCTTACGATGCGCCATACGTAACCCTTCAAAGGCTTGTGGACTGGTTACTTCATGAACCAATTGACGATCAATATAAATTAACGCTGTACCGTCAGCATCCATACGTACCAAATGCTGATCCCACAATTTATCGTAAAGGGTTTTGCCCGACATAGCAGATGCTCCTTGAAGTTTGATCTAATTTCACTTTATCATTATATCTGATAAAGCATTCAATAGTGAATACACGGCTTTGTTTCTTTGTTTTTTCTGTTTGCTAATCATTGCCACTAAGCATTTATATGAGATGATTGACACGCTTTGAGGGCGACCGATTTACGACTTGATGCTATAATCACCGCTAT
>CAZLOM010000050.1:0-13417 GCA_964561185.1 uncultured Piscirickettsiaceae bacterium | reverse complement strand
AAAAATACACAAGATAAAGCAAGCAATTTAGGCTATAATGGCAAAATTAACATGGTTTTATTGCAACCTAAAATAACTGACTCAATGCCTAATACTCATGAATACCTCTTTACTTGATCTTCCGCCCTATCCTTTTGATGCCTTGCGTAACCTACTGGCAGACGTACAGCCGACAAGCAAAAAAACACTCATTGACCTGTCCACCAGTGAACCCAAGCATCCTGCACCTCGGGTGATTCGTCATGCGTTGGAACAGCACTTGGTCAGCATCAATCGCTACCCCTCACCTAAGGGCATTCTCGCTTTGCGTCAAGCGATCGTTCAGTGGCTCAACAAACGCTTTCACCTGCCCAACAGCATGCTCTCGGCAGAAGCACATATTTTACCCATTAATGGTATTCGAGATGGACTCTTTACGATTGCACAAGCCCTGCTCAAAGATCAACCTTCTGCCAGTGTGATGATTCCTAATCCCTTTTATCCGATGTATGAAGGGGTCGCTTTGCTGGCAAATGCCAATCTGATTTATGTGCCTGTCACGGCAGAAACCGACTTTTTACCTGACTTTAGCCAAGTCACCGAAGCGCAATGGTCAAGTTGTCGTTTGATTTATTTGTCTTCGCCGAGCAACCCGCACGGGAAAGTGATTGATCGCCCAACTTGGCGTTTTCTGCTCGACAAGGCAGATCAATACGGTTTTGTGCTTGTCTCTGACGAATGCTATAGCGATCTCTATACAGATGAACGCAATCCACCACTGGGGCTATTGCAAGTCTGTGCTGAAGAAGAACGCAACGAACTACATAATTGCTTGGTTTTACACAGCCTCTCAAAACGCTCAAACGTACCGGGGATGCGCTCAGGATTTATCGCGGGGGATGCACGCCTCATAAAACAATTATTAGGCTATCGCACCTATCAGGGCAGTGCTATGCCCTTGCCCATTCAAGAAGCCAGTCTAATGGGTTGGCAGGACGAACAACACGTTAAGGATAATCGAGCCGTTTATCGTGCCAAACGCGAAGCGGTTGCTGAACGTTTACTAAAAGATATTCCTGATCTCGTCATTCCCAAAGAAGGGTTTTATTTTTGGCTTCCCACTCCAGACTGTGATCAGTCTTTTGCTCGCTTCACCTATCAGCACGAACACCTCGTTGTATTACCAGGAAGCCTGTTATCACGCGACATCAATCAACAAAATCCAGGATATGGCTATATCCGCGTTGCGATTACCGCAAGTTTGACTGACTGTATTGAGGGAGCAAACCGTTTGTGCCGAGCCTATCATCTATACAATGCACAGCTATTCAAGCAATCGGTCTTATCATAATCCCTTCATATTCTTAACCCTTTTTATTAACCCCTAGAGGAAAATGAACCATGAGCGAAGCCCTAAAATCCGTCATCGAAGCTGCCTTTGAACGTCGCGCAGATATTACACCAAAAACCGTTGATGCCGAAAGCAAACGCGCCGTAGAAGAAGCCTTACACTTGCTAGATACAGGTGCCATGCGTGTGGCTGAACGTCAATCGGTCGGTCAATGGACAGTGAATGAGTGGTTAAAAAAAGCCGTTCTACTTTCTTTCCGTATGGAAGATAACGTGGTGATGCCTGCTGGCGGTAGTATGCAGTTTTATGACAAAGTACCCACCAAATTTGCTAACTACTCAGAAGAAGACTTCAAATCGGCTGGCGTGCGTGTTGTGCCACCTGCGGTTGCACGTCGTGGCAGTTATATTGCTTCTGGTGCCATCCTAATGCCTTCGTATGTCAATATTGGTGCTTACGTTGATAGCGGTACGATGGTTGATACTTGGGCAACCGTTGGCTCTTGTGCACAAATTGGTAAAAATGTTCATTTATCAGGTGGCGTAGGAATTGGTGGTGTATTAGAACCTTTACAAGCCGCGCCAACGATTATTGAAGATAACTGCTTCATTGGCGCACGCTCTGAAGTGGTCGAAGGTGTGATTGTTGAAGAAGGCTCTGTCATTTCGATGGGGGTTTATATTGGTCAATCAACGCGTATCTATGATCGTGAAACTGGCGAAATTCATTATGGTCGTGTGCCTGCTGGCTCAGTGGTTGTTTCTGGTAATCTCCCGTCAAAAGATGGTAAATACAGCCTTTACTGTGCCGTGATTGTGAAGAAAGTGGATGCGAAAACCCTCTCTAAAGTAGGCATTAACGAATTATTACGTGATACGGCTAATGACTAAATTTTCACATTACCTTTGTGTGTTCATCTGATTATGATCTGTATTTGACAGAAATTTTTACATAATAGATGTCAATCATTATCAAAAACTGGCTTTATGCCAGTTTTTTCTTTGAAATTTTAACGCCCTTATGCTATTCTGAAACGATTACTAAGACGTAGTTAAAATTGACGTAGATATAAATCAGCGGCAAGCATATTCAAATCATACCCTAGGGATATAGGTAACGCATGACGAATACTACTGACTCGATACAGACACCCAGTGAAGCCATGCAATTTGCAGATGTGTCTGCTCATCTGCGTCCTTTTTGGTCTAATTTTTTTACTGAATTAACCACAGGGATGACAGAAATCACAACAGCGTGGCAAAACAACAATCTTGCCGCGTTAGCAGAGCGTGCGCACTGCTATAAGGGGCAAGTTATGCTGTTTCAGTATCATGGCTTCTACCGACGATTATTACAATTAGAAACCTGCGTCATCAACAAAGAAATGATTTGTGTAGAAAACACCTTGACTGAACTACAACATTATTTTCAACAAGAGGCTCAACGTTATGAAATATACAAAAATAGTGATTGCTGATGATCACGGGCTAGTGGTACAGGCATTATCATCCTTATTCGAGCATGAAAAATCCTTAAAAGTGGTTGCTACTGCTGAGTGTGGACGCTCAACCCTAGAACAGATTGTCAAACATCAACCTGATTTGCTGATTTTAGATTTAACGATTCCCGTTATTTCTGGAGAGGAATTACTACCCGTTTTCAAGAAAGCCTATCCTCGCATGAAGGTGCTTATTTTAACAGCGAGCCAAATCAAACAAACTTGGCAAAAGGTGTTAACGCTGGGTGCTGACGGTTTGGCACTCAAGAGCATTAACTCTCAAGCATTACTCAATGGTGTACACGCCATTATTCGTGGTGAAATGTACATTGATCCAGATGTGGAAACGCAGTTAGCACAGCCTGACTCGGGAGCTTATCTCACGCTTCCTAAATCGGTTGCCAATAAAGTCACCAAACGTGAAGAAGAAATTTTACTCTTAGTGTTGAATGACTTAACCTCGAAACAAATTGCCGATATTTTAGGGATTTCGGATCGTACGGTTTCTAAACACCGTGAAAACATTTACAAACGCATGGGCGTTCGCACCACAAGCGAACTCTGTAAAGTGGTTGAACAGATTCGTACTGAAGAATCCGTATAATTGGTCTTCGCTGTTCTAAAATAGGCGTAAAAAAACCCAGACAAAGCGATTGTCTGGGTCAAGCGGGCTACATTATGAAGGAACCAATTGCTTGATTACTGCACCCGCTTATTAAAACATATTAGCAGAATTTTTGACTTGATCTTGATCAAGTTTTTAACCAAGTTTCTACGAATACTAAGCCGCGCATTGTTTTGATGACGCGCTATTTTCTCCAGCCAACACCTGTAACCGTTCAGGATCAAAAATCGTGACTTGCTTGTTACGCCACGCCATCACGCCATCATCAGTGAGTCTTGCCAACACGCGAGAAACGGTTTCGGGCGTTAACCCAAGATAAAGGGCTAACTCACGATGCAGTAACCCCAAACGAAAACTGTCTGGGCTGTAACCTCTTCTGCCTTGACGCTGTGAAATCCAAACCAAAAATAACGCAATTCGCTCTTCTGCGCCTTTACGCGATAACAGCATGGCGTGCATGCGCTCTTCAATCAATTCTTTACTGATCATTGACAAGACTTGACTGTTTAAGGCTGGTAATAACTGAGATAACTTCTCTAAATCAGTATAAGGAATTTCACACACGGTAGTGGTATCAATGGCAATCGCAGAGGAAACATATTGCCCTGTTGCCAAAGCATCAGCACCGAGAATGTCCCCAGGTAAGTAAAACCCTAAAATGCGATCTTCACCCGTTGCACTGACGCTTGTGACTTTAAGACCTCCTGCTCTGACGGCATAAATAGAAGCAAAAGAGTCTCCTTGAGCAAACAAACGATCTCCCTTATGTAGCGGGTTTTTACGTTTCACGATTTGGTCAAGTTTGGCAACCTCCGCCTGATCTAATCCGATGGGAAAACATAACTTTTTCAAGCCACACTCAGCACAATTGGCATGATATACGGGGATATTGGTGACCATAATTTCCTATCTTTTATATAATGAAAATGCAAGCACTTAGCACCAATAGACGCAAGAAAACAGATAATCTACGTCACCATGCCTACCAAACTTGTTTCAGATCAATTTTAACTGACTTAGATCATGCTGTCGAGAGGTCTTAAGCACTGTTACCTCTAAATCTTTTTTAGGCGTGATTAGTTATTTTAATTGCCCCATCATTATTGGCAAGTGCCTGCTCAATACGCGCAATATCCTCGGGTAAATCGACTTCTAAAGAATCATGCGCAGTCACCACCATCTTAATGGCCAACCCTTGCTCTAATACACGTAATTGTTCAAGCTTTTCAATCTCTTCTAGTTGACCTAAGGGCAACTCATGAAAATGATCGACAAAGTGTTTACGATAGGCATAAACCCCCAAATGCTTATAGACGGGATGATGCCACGCATCACGCCCAAACGGAATGGCCGCACGAGAAAAATACAAGGCATGACCTCTTGCATCAAAGGTGACTTTGACATCTTTTGGGTCATGAATTTCTCGTGGATCATGAATTTGGTAAGCGAGGCTGGTCATCACAAAGTGACGGTCGTCTTCTGCCTTAAAGGGACGAATGACATCTTCAATACTTTGCGGATGCACTAAGGGTTGATCCCCTTGCACATTCACGATCACATCATCGTCAGCGAGTCCTAAGTAGTTTGCCGCTTCAGCCAGTCGATCCGTACCTGTGTGTGCTGGTCGCTGGGTGAGAATGACGGGGGCACCTAAGTCAGCAACGGCAGAGGCAATCCGCTCATCATCGGTTGCAACATAAACAGCATCCAATCCCTGAGCCGCCGCCACACGCTCATAGACATGGACAATCAAGGGTTTACCCGCAATCAATGCCAAAGGTTTGGCAGGAAATCGGCTAGAACCGTAACGCGCAGGAATCATGGCAATGGTTTTCATCAGTTGTTTTCCTTCAAATAATACGATCTTAGGGGGTATCCGTTTCTTGATCCACAGGGTTCATTTTATCTAAAGCAGACTGCACCAATTCATTCACCGTATCGGCAGTTTGTCCTGTGAGCTGACTGAGCATATCGTCCAGATGATCGGCTGTCCAGATATGAAAACGTCCCTGTAAGCAGTCTTGACGCAATGCCACGGGTAACATTAACGAATAGCGATTGATCGCAGGAATAATCACCCCTTGCTGTCCCGTTAAACCGCGTTGAGCGCAGAGTTGGTAAAAGCCTTCAATTTTTTCATTGATGCCACCCACGGCTTGAATATCACCAAATTGGTTGATGGCACCCGTGACAGCAATATCCTGACGTAAGGGAATTTGGGCAATGGCTGACAAGAGCACGAGGGTTTCTGCGGCGGAAGCACTGTCTCCTTCAACGCCGTCGTAGGTTTGCTCCATCACCACACTGGCATTTAACGCCATCGGACGCGCTCGCATAAAGCGTCCACGTAAGTAACCTTGTAAAATTAACATGCCTTTGCTGTGAATGGGACCTGCAAGGTCAACTTCTTTTTCAATATCGACCAAACCATCATTACCTGGTGCCGCTTGCGCGGTAATTTTAACAGGCTGACCAAAGGCAACCCGCCCAACGGCATAGACAGTTAAGCCATTGATACACCCAACTCTTTGTCCTTGCGTTTCAATATGCACCCATCCCTTTGCAATCGCATGACGATATTCTGTTTCCAAACGTCCCGCTTCATAACGCTCTGCGTCTAAGGCCTCATAAACACACTTGTCAGTTACAGAGGCTTGATCATAGCTGATCGCCAAGTCTTGCGCCCTTAACAAAATACCCTCTAACCAGTCCATGGCTAATGCCATACGTGTGGCATCTTCGCCTGCTCGTGCTGAACATTCGCATAATACCGCTAAGGCAGAAGCAGAGAGGGTGAGCAACAGATCATCTTTCACCCGTTGGCACAACAGGCTGACAAGGGCTGATTCCATCTGCGTGCTACGCGCCACCACCGATTCAAACTCAATCAAGTAGCGGAACAAAGAACCTACATCAGGATCAGCGTCTTCTAAGGCATAAAACCATTCAGCTTCGCCAAAGAGCATGACTTGAATTTGCCCTACCCAATCAGGTAAATCAAAACCACCGCCCCATAATGAAGCAGGTTGCATGGCTCGCCAATCACTGCCAGACAAACGTCCCGAACGCAACATTGCCTTAAATAAATGCCATAAACCAGCTTCTTGCACCAACGCGGCAACATTCACCAACAAAAAGCCACCCGTTGCTTGGTGTAACACCCCAGGTCGCACGGATAGGGTACTGACAACCCCTTCACCACTGGTTGCTGATGCCCCAACCACCGAGCCAAGATAACGCGCGAGGGTCAGCTCAGGTTCGATGATCACGGGCGCACCTGAGTCGGGTGCGTGGGTACACATGACTTGCACATCAAATACCGTTGACCAGCTTTTGTCACTGCCCACAACGGTAGAACTGCTCACCGCGGTGGCACTTTCATCAAGCGTCCAAAAGTCTGGCAGACGTGCTAAGACGTATGTTTTCAATTCTTGCAGATATTGCGCAACCGTGACATCTCCCTCAAACTCCACCACCAACCTTGCCAGCATGGGATCAAGCAGTTGACTCGCAACCTCTTGATTCAAGGTCTTATTCATCTTAAGATGGGCGTGTTGCAAAGAAGGAAACTGAGTCAAGGCATCATTTAATGATTGTTCCACCTGCTCTAATCTTTGTAATAAAGGCGGACGCACTGCCTCATCAAGTTGCATCACGTCATGACGACTCAGCTCATCTTCTTCGTGCTTAACACGCAACACAAACAGATTCTCTCCCTGCTCCAAACCAACCCCTAATTTCAGGGCAAGGGCAAACACAGGGCGAAGCAGGTCTTCTTGTTGGAACTTCAGCGACTCTTCTAATTGAATGGCTTTTTGCTGATAAGCGTGACCATCAAATAAGAGAGGCAATTCTTCACGAATGCTCCGCACCAACTCGCTGATGGCGGAACGAAACATCGGTCCGTACCCTGCTGGCAAGGTCAAATAGTAACCGCTGTTAGGTTGTGTAAAGTCATGAACCAAGACCACATCTGGCGGGGTTGGTAAGCAATTTGCTTGTAGCTTCACCTGTTCGATCACCCAATCTCGCCATGCTTCTGTGCCATGATCCATTACCAAGGCATGAGCGCGACGACGTGACATCAAAAAATGTTTGAGCGAAACGCTGGCACGTTGGTGCAGAATTTGCATGGCATCGGAAGCTAAGGGTAAATCGGTTAGGGTATCAGCTTGACTAGATTGATAAAGCTGTTGTTCGGTCAAGGCAGTTAGCATAAGCAGGATTGCTCCAGAATCAAAACAAAGAATCGAAAAAAAGTCTATTCTAACACGCAATCAGCCGAATAATAGACACCGCATTAAGAGAAGGAAAAAGATGACAATCAAGACAAAGCATCAAAAAGGTTATATCACTTGAATAAAAAATGAAAAAAAGTTATTATATAACCAGATCATAACCCCTTGTCTAACGCAGTAGATAAGAGATAAGTCAACCAAAATACTCAAATAAAGAAGCACACGCCATGCAACCACAAATCATTTATAACAACAATAAACCTAGTTTTGCCGTTATCCCGTGGAAAGAGTATGAAAAACTACTAGAACGCTTAGAGAAGTTGTCAGAACAGACGGCACAAGCACCACTTCCAGAAAATCCTGTCAAGGTTGCACGAATAAAAGCAGGGAAAACGCAGGTTGAGTTAGCACAAGCTTTAGAAGTTAAGCAGTCTTATATCGCTAAGATTGAAGCCAAAAGTTATAAACCCACCCACCAATTGCTGGCACGCGTGGTTAGGGCATTATGCGCCTAAGCTTCTAAGCTACCTGTGCGGTAGTGAACGTGGATTGTTTCGCCTGCCGATTTAAGTAGTTTTTCTAAGCTACCTGTGCGGTAGTGAACCTTGATAATCAATGAGTTATGCGTGTTTATTTTTTCTAAGCTACCTGTGCGGTAGTGAACATTAGATCAACCGCCGAGGCACTTTCACTTTTTTTCTAAGCTACCTGTGCGGTAGTGAACCGAACTCGAATCAGTGAAAACAATTATAAACCAAATTGTTAATGAACTTTTAGGCAAAAAACCAATAAATTTCAGCTATTTTTTAGCCTATTGAATTTATTGGTTATTTTTTAAGCCGAAAAATAAAGGGTTATTCATCAGAAATTGGGTAGGCTTGTTTGTGCGCTGAGTCCATAGCAGGAAAATAGCCCATCCTGAGCGGATGATACGAGTTTCTGCTCAATCCATACCCTAAACAACTGCCCCGAACTCAAACTCTGCAACTGCACAAAAGGTAACACCAATTGCTCATCCACAAAATCACGGTAATGTGCCAATGCTTGCTCGTGTGTTACACCCAGATGACGTTTCATGTATCGCTTCACCAATCTGTCTTTACCCGTTTTAGGCTGGACTCGTTGGCAAATCACATACCCATTGATCGTTTCTGGCACAGCTTTGATGCTAGAAATATGCACGTAATCCGTTAATCGCGCTAACCACTGATGAAGATTAAAAGCTTCAAGTTCCGCTTGTGTTGGTGCAAATAAGCGTAACTTACTCCCCAAAGTAGAAAATCTCGCTTCCTGTTTATACTGAGGAAAAGTAATACCGATAACTGATTGTTTCTGCTCATCTTGTCGTTCAACAAGCCCTAAATGAACCTGTTGAAAGACTTTTGACCAGAGAAAATAGATATCGACTTCCTCATTCGGCAATAGGGTCAACTCACAGTAATAACGCATGGTTATTATTCCTTACCACTTTGACCAAACACACCACCACGCACCAACACCGCCATGACATAATGTGCTTGCTCTTTGGTTTCTAAATTTTCACCCAAGGCAAAACGATCAAATAACGAATAAAAATCCGCTTTGGCTTTCGGCGTACGATAAGCCTTACCTAAATTGGTGACAGCACCATAAACTTCAATCGCAATGGGCCCAACGCCTAGATCATCGTAATCAGGATACCAAGTATCAATGGTTCGCAACGCATTACCAACCTTTTGTGAGTGCATTGCCGCTGTGTCATTCACCGCATAAAGAATTTTACTCTTATCGCCTTTACCCTTATCTAATACCAACTCTTCACTCGGGTAAACTTCCTGCGCTTTACCCACTAAAGCATAAGCATCTACCTGAATCAACAGGTAAGGAAGTTTTCCACTTAATGCCTCTGCAATTTTTCCTGCCAACGTTTGAATATCAGCATGATCATCATCAAAATGACGTAATGAAAAATCATGAGCATTAAAGATCAATGTTTCATCATTACCAATTTTTACCATTACTTCTATTTTTTCTGCACCAACACGGTTACGCCATAAATAGCGAGCGTTGGCAATATTTAACGCATAGCGTTTCGCCAATTCATTAAAGCCTTCGGTTTCAATATAAGATTTAGCCGCAGTTGCATAAGCGGTGCTAAAGGCTTCACTATTACAAGCCGATGGTTTTTCAATGCCACCTAATACTTTTAGCGTAAAACTCAGTTTTAAGGTGTCTTGATCTTGACCTAAGGCGCAAGCATCAACACGCTGTAAATTGGGCTTTTCGACTTCTGCGTTCAGTTTTAAGGGATCGCTCTGAACGGCGGCTTTTAAGCGGTTAGAAATCGTACCGCGTACTGATTTTTCAATCAGTGCAAGCGGTTTGCTCTCGACTCGACGTGTTTCCCATGTTGTGCCATGCAGAAAAGCATCCGAAGCAACCAACTTTTTTTCAAAAGACAATACAGAAGCGACAACAATATCCGTTTTTGGGGCTTTAGCCATGATGATTTCTCCTTAATGAGCAGTGTGTAATTCGGTTTGACAAAGGTATAAATTGTTTTCAATATCCGTGTGATATTGCCAGAGTAAAGGCTCTAAACTGTCAAAACGGTAAGGCATTTTGAACTCACCTAAGGTAACAATACTTTCAGCAAAACGATGTGGGGTGTGTTCATCGCGCTGATGTTTCGCCTTGCCCAACGGTGAAATGCCTTGAAAACCGACAGCAATCGGCACAATCCAGCCTTTTTCCTTACGCTGACTTGTCCAAGTGACATGATCATTTTCATCAATGGTTGAACGATGTGACAGTTTGAGATGATCTAACAAGGCATCTAAAGCATCTTGTCCATTGTTCATTGCTTGCATCATTAATTCTCTGCGCTCAATCAACACATAACCTAGCATGAGTTTATTGAGGGCTGTTTTAATGGTTTTAGGGTCATCCTCATCAACCCATAGCATACTGGCTTTTTTAGCAGAGGTTAAATCACCACTTGCCCACTTCATACGAAGTAATCGTTGACTCACCATGTTGATGAGATCATCCGCATCATCCATATCAAAACCATCTAACTCAACAAGTAAAGATACCGTTACATCACACCTTGCTTCTTCCACAAAAGCAGGTCGTCCACCATCTTTATCCAATGGGTTTGCGGTACTAATGATCGAGGAGACAAAATCATGTTCACCTCGGTAAGTATGCAAATCAAAAGCATGACAACTGATTGCTATGCGCGTAAATTTCAAATCGGCAAAACCGTTTTGATTCACAAAGCGTTGTAAGGCGTGAATCGCGCCCATCCAAGCCGTCATAGCAGGAAAGCCAATGGTATAAGGGCTACTCATGGCGTTAGCGTTATGAATCTTGAGATGAGGAAGTAATAGAAAATGACTCATTTAAAAAACTCCTGATCTTTTGTGACTGCTTCATCAGCATAGTCTCTGATATGTGCTAATTCTTCTCGACCAAATAATGCTTTCTTCTGTGTCATGGTTTTTTCATAGGCAAGCACAATCCAACTGGTTAGTTGTTGACTGATTGAAGCAATCCAATCACTGGTTGTTTCTCTTTCCTCAAGATAAGCGTCATCTAACCAAATCGCTTGTTCTCTTGGTAGATTGACGTAGTGCTCCGCTTGAGACCAACCCGAACCAACAGCTCGAACCTTAAAGACTTCTTCGAGTATTTGGTCAATGATAAATTTAAGCGTGTTATTGATGCCCTCTCGAATATGAACATTATTAACATCAAGGTTAGACAACTTATGTAAGGTTTCAAAACTTTCAACAAAATTTTTTCGTCTTAAATTACTGGCAAAAAAATTGCGATTAGGGCGTTTTACCGCTCGATGCGCTAGGCTAGGTGGTGCACTAGATAACAAATAAGCTCTGCCAGCATTTTTACTATTTAAGACGCTCACATTTTGCGGTTGTGTACCACCGTAACCTGTCACAGTTAAATCTAATACATCGTCATAACCGACTGCGTTTAATTTATTGTTTCTTCTGTCATCTCTTGCTTGTTTTGCCTCTTCTGAAAAACGCATATGATCTATCCGTTGTTTCACCTCAGTGAGTAATCCCGATGGAGTCAGAACAGAAAGTAAATGATAGCAGTCCTCTTCTATTGGAAAATAAACTTGCTTAACTAACCGATCCGTTATCGCAGAGTCATCAACCGATTTAATCGACATAAAACCGTCTTTTAATGTTTGATAACTCACGGTTTCAGAGTGAAAAAGCTGTTGGATTTCATCACTATCTTGTTCTAAATGCGCCAATACCGTTCGACCATCCGTCATGGCTAACATTAAAAACTTATACACATCCATCGCGGCGGCATTGCCGAAGATATCCAGCTCATAGTGAACATTTCCCGTTCGTAGATAACCATCTGGTTTATGCTCCGCTTGTGCAATAATCGCAGATGTTTTGGCACTTGGGTGACTAAACTTACTGGGATGACTGACCATTGATAATTGTTGTACACGCTTTGCCGCATCGGCTAACCAAGTGTGTAGGGCAAATTTTTCATCCGCTTGTGCAATGATGACTGCTTGTTCCTCATCGGATAACTTAGCAGTCAGTTTGCTTTTTAACCAAGCCTCTTTACGTTCGGTAAAAAAGGCTTGTATTGCAGGAGACATCACCATTTTTCAAAACCTCCTTAGGTTCAACATGAAAAAGATGATAGCATGAGAAAAACCATATTTCAACCATTATAGTCTTATTTATTTAATAGATTTTTTATCAAGCAATGAAGTAGGTTCTGAAGATGTATGGCAATGAGCATCCGTCAACCCACTTTTGTTAATAGACCACTTGAAACATCATTACATTTTTCTGGCTACTTAGGTTGATAGAAATCATTACGTGAGTTACCCTATTTATGTGTTACAATTGTCATTACAATCCTCATATAATAAAAGGAAACTAAACATGAGCACCATCAGCATTCGTGTCGATGAACAATTAAAGCAAGATGCCTATCAAGCCCTACAACAACTGCAAATCACGCCTTCTGAATTATTGCGCCAAACCTTAGAATATGTCGCTCACCATCGCAAACTTCCCTTTAAGCCCGTATTGCTTAACGAAGAAGATCAAGCATTACTACAAACCGTGCGTGAAAGATTGCAAAATCCACAACCCATAGCTGTAACTTTAGATGCGCTATAACCTCGAATTTGACCAAAGAGCATTGAAAGAATGGCACAAGCTAGATGCAACCATTCAAATCCAATTCAAGAAAAAATTAGCGCAAGTACTAGAAAATCCAAGAATTGAAGCTAATCGCCTACGTGAGTTCGATCATTGCTATAAAATTAAACTACGTCAAAGTGGTTATCGACTTGTCTATCAAGTACAAGATGATCGTGTCATGGTGTTTGTCATTGCAATTGGTAAACGAGACAAAGAACAGGCTTACGAATCAGCAAAACATCGACAAACATAATCAACAAAATAACGCTATAATTACAGAAAAAATGCCACAGATCTATGTCATACTTTATAATGCTTCACCTACTGAAAAAGTAGCTTAGAAAATTATCGTCTTTTTTATAGACTTATCTTTACTGCCGCATAGGTAGCGTTTATTTTTTCTCCAACAAACCAAATTGATCTGAGTATTCAAAAGAATAACAGCTATCTTTGTTTTGACGTATTGAAATTTCACCATAGCGTTTTGATGTCTTAGCCACTAAGGCATCATTTTCGCTATCTTCTGGTAACTTCAAA
>CAZLOM010000049.1:0-13594 GCA_964561185.1 uncultured Piscirickettsiaceae bacterium | reverse complement strand
TCATCATGACACGGTCGTACACCTGTAGCATATACAAGGACGGCACCAGCATGAGTAGGTTAATGATAAAACTGAATAAGCCTATATAAATGAAGCTTCTTTTGAACCCGCCTATCGCGGTTATGAGTTCAGAAATAGATGATTTTGACATGGGTGCTCTGTTTGACTCAATGTATTAGTAATGATTTAACTTTTTATTATGCCATACTTTATGCGATTTCCTCGATAACTTTTGTGATGGGAATCACAAAAACGGATACAGGCTGTTCTTTACCTAATAACCTCACCGCTCCGATGGGCATCAAGGTAGGCATCATGATCTGTAATGACCCAGCCGTCTTTTCTCCGATCACAATATCGGTTGTTAACTGCCCTGCAACCAGCATAAGACGTTGAGCAATATTGACCGTATCTCCCATCACTGTATAAGCATGTCGCCATTTGGTTCCCAAATCACCCACCAAGACATCTCCTGTGTTAATGCCAATGCGTACAACAATGGGTGGCTGATCAAGCGCATCTCTTGCTTCATTTAACTGCTGTAAGGCTTCTCGCATTTTTAAGGCCGCTTGAACCGCCAAACTTCTGTGATTGGGCTGTGCCACTGGTGCATTCCAAAAAGCCATCAAAGCATCGCCCATGTATTTATCCAAGGTTCCGTCTGTTTCATAAACAGCTTCCGTCAAAAGTGAAAGCACGCGTCGTGTCAACTGAACCACTTCTGGTGTTGACATAGACTCAGTCATCTTGGTAAACCCTGAAATATCGGCAAATAGCACCGTGACATCCTGATGTTTTGGGGTTAACACATCCCTTTCTGCGTGTTTCACGACTTGAGTTAATAAATGCGGTGGCAAATAATCGCGAAAGAGTTGATACATCTGTTCGCTTTTACGCCTCACCAATGACCACTCCAATGCTGAATGGGCTAAAAACCATAAGAGCACAAATAAGATGGGAGAACCCATATCAGGTAACTCAACACCTTGTTGATAAACATACTGAACGAAGAACAACCAGATCGTAAGACTGAACACCACCACTAAAAGCCCTGACTTTAAGCCTTTCTTCATCACCGTCATACTTAATATCCATAACACAAACACCAACCCTGTCCAAATCCATATACTTGGTAGGTGCTTACCAGAAGTCAGCAACAAACTACTCAACATCTGGGCATGAACCAGCATACCAGGTGTCATGGGTGCTAACGGCGTTGCGAAACGGTCAGATAAGCCTAAAGCAGATGAGCCAATAATCACGATTTTATGGCGTAACAGCTCGGCGGGCACCTGCTCGGACAAAACTTGCCACGCGGGAATTAAGGTAAAATCTTGCAAGGGATAACGATAAGGGATCTGCCACAACCCTTTATCTGTCAAGGTGAACTGATAAGAGCTGTTCACCCATGGCACCAGTAACTGATGTTGCTGAACGGGCATCAGTGTTTTTTCTTGCCAACGCGCCAATAAGGCTAAGGCGAGGCTAGGATATAACTGATGTTGCCACGACACAAAAGGCGGCATATAGCGAACCAGTCCTTGATCATCCGTAAGAGGAGAGATATGCCCACCTTCCGCTGATACCGCTAAAGCAGGATAGTTAGCAATAAAGCCATATGCTGGATAAGCAAAGGACGAGTTCACAAGACTCAATCCTGTTGGCACTTGCCCCATTGCCAAGGGTGGAGACTGACCAACATAGTCAAAAGCGACGGCTACAATGGGATGTAACCGAGCTACAGATGCCGATAAGGCACGATCTTCTTCTGCCTCTCTTTCCTCAGGAAAGACAATATCCAACCCCATAACCGAAACCTGATAATCATCCGCCAATCGGTCTAACAGGTTTGCTACCAATGCTCTTGACCAAGGCCATGCCCCCATTAAATCAATAGAGGTTTCATCTATATCTACCAAGACAACAGGTGAGTCATCGGGTAATGGCATCACCCAATGACGGGTAATACTATCCTGAATAAAGAAAGAAAGCTGTTGCCAAGGTGCTGGTGGAAAAGTATGCAGATATAAAATAAGCACAGATAATAATGACCATAACCATAAACGCGCGATCATCACTAAAAGACTTACTTCGCCCGCAACTTAGCTTGCTCCAGTTCCCAATATTCCATGGCAAAACTCTCTGCTTCACTCAAGCTGACATAGCCACCCAATTGTTCTGCTCTTAACATTGCTGTCATGGTGTGATTGTTAATGTCTTGAATGATCTGCGCTTCTTTTTCTGTTTTGCCAAAGCTAATCGTTCCCATACCTTTTAGGATGCCCCAATTCGGGCAAGGATTCAGCATGATCTCTATCTTAGCATGACGATGGAAATACGCCATATAGTTACGGGCAAAATCCTCGATGTCTTCGGCGTAATGCGCATCAAAAATAACAGGCATTTGCTTGGTACGAATGATATGCTCTGGGGTTAAGACACCCGCTTGCGCAAGGGTTAAATCGGCACGAGAGGCAAAGGTTTGCGCAATGGGTGAGGTGTTGACCAGCATGATTACGTCATGACCTTTACAAGCTCGTAACGGTGGCATAATGGCAGATACCTCATGATGACGCGAACCCGTCACAAAATCAATGTGAGTATGTTGAGCCAAATAATCTTCAGCGACTTTGACCACAGCCAACATCTTTTCATAACTTTTCATGCCGTCCTGATCGAAGGTAAAGACACCATGATTCAACAGAATAATCCCTTCTAAACGTTGCCAATCAACGCCTTGTGTCGCTTGATGAACTTGTTTCGCCAGATCAAATCCCGGCATGACATAAGGCAGAATCAAAAAGTGATCAGGATAGAGTTGCGCTAAAATTTCTTTACCCTTAACCGAATTGCTGATGGTCACAATGGCATCTGCGTGCGTATGATCGACAAAGGTGAAAGGAATCAAGGCGTGTAAAATGGCTTCAACAGAAGGATTCGGAAAGGACTGATCAGGCATTGCTTCTCTCTGCAAGCGCACCATATCGGTGTCAGACAACTGATCTAAGGTCAGCATGTCCAGCAATGCCTGTAATTTCACAGGCGCAAAGCCTTGACGCTCAATGGTATCCAAGTTCCAACCGCTGGCTTTGACATAAATCAGGTCGTCAATTTTCACAGAAGTATTGCCACCGCCATGTAACACCAAATTTTCATCTTGACCAATAAGACGCGATGTCTTAACACGCAAATCCAACAAATCCATAGCTTATCCTTATCCTTTCGTTACTGACTACTGACACTCAAAGTCAGGCTTTTCAAACACAATATCCCACACGCCATGACCTAAACGCAACCCACGACGCTCAAACTTGGTTTCTGGACGATAGTCTGGCTTGGGGGCGTATTGCCCTACCCCTGCGGTATTGTCAAAAATCGGCACTTGTGCAAAGGCTTCGAGCATCCATTCTGCATATTCTTGCCAATCGGTGGCGGCATGAAACACACCACCGCCTTGTAAGCGACTCGCCACCAACGACAGAAATGGAGACTGCACAATACGTCGCTTGTGGTGTTTGGTTTTATGCCAAGGATCAGGGAAGAAGAGCAGGACACGTGCAAGGCTTAAGGCAGGAACGCTATGTTTCAACACCTCTACGGCATCATGACTCATGATGCGTAGATTGGTTAAGCCTCTGGTCTCGATTTCGTTTAAGAGACTGCCCACACCAGGACGATGCACTTCAATGCCCAAGAAGTTAATCTTAGGCATGCTTTGCGCCATTTCAGCCAGACTATGCCCCATGCCAAAGCCAATCTCTAACCAAACAGGATGATCATTACCAAAAATCTCCGTCCAGTTTAAGCGATGCGCCTCATTAAACTCGATCCCATAAACAGGCCACAAAACTTCCAATGCACGCGATTGACCTTGCGTCACCCGCCCTTCCCGACGCACAAAGCTTTTGATTTCTCGACGCTTAGGAGTGACTGTCTCGTCAGCAGACTGCGCCGTTATTGGTAGGTTATCCGACTCACTCATACTGCCCCGCTCTCCGCCTGTTCAGTACGCTTCAAACGAATGGATGACCAAACGCCAGCAGAGATAAAGGCGGCACCAATCAACCCAGTAATTGCCTCATGAACATGGATGTGCATCGACAACATCATGATCACCGCTAAGGCACCAATTGCGTAGTGTGCACCATGACTGAGATAAGCATATTCATTTAATACCCCATGTCTGACCAAAGAAATGGTGATCGAACGCACAAATAAGGCACCAACCCCCAACCCGAGCATGATGATCACGATGTCTTGCGTAATGGCAAAAGCACCAATCACCCCATCAAAACTGAAGGAAGCGTCTAAAACTTCTAAATACAAGAAAGAAACCAAACCAGCGCGTGTTGCCGTGCCAGTGACATCAATGCTCGATCCCATCCAATCATTCAAGGAGTTTAGTAATACAAACAACACCAAGCCAAACAAGCCAGCCATCATGGTGTCGAAACGGGCTTCACTCGGTAAGTATTCCACACTGATCATCAATACCACCAAAGCAACAACCAATTCAATCGACTTCAAATTGCCGAGCTTAGCCAGTTTTGATTCAACAACAGCGACCCAATGGGTATCTTTTTCGGCATCAAAAAAGAAACTTAAAAAGACCAACAGCAAGAACATTCCGCCAAAAGCCGCAATTTGTAAATGAGAAGAAGCCAAATGCTCGGCATAGCGTGGTGCATCATTGAAAGCCATCACCGCAACATCACTGATGGGCAAACTCGCCACAATAGAAACAATCACCAAAGGGAATAAGACACGCATCCCAAATACGGCAATCAATATCCCCCATGTCAGAAAACGCTGTTGCCACACAGGATCCATCTTTTCTAAAATGCCTGCATTGACCACGGCGTTGTCAAAAGACAGACTGACTTCTAACACGATTAAAATACTCACGGCAAACACTGCTGGCAAGCCTGCCCATTGCCATGCAATCAACAGGGCAGCAATCGCAAAACCTAACGACCAGCGAAACTCTTTCATGAATCCTAACATCTTATTGATCATCCTTTCTATAATTATTTAAAGCACTTTTTGGTTAGCGGTCATTTGCTCAATAGATGGCTAGGAATAATCCAACAAGTGCCGATGCTTATGCTCATAAACATCAAAAACCGTAATCGCCATCGCCGCCAACATGGGTCCAAACATCAGCCCAATCACACCAAAGTGCAACAACCCCGCAAAAGTCGATAACATGGTCAACCAAGTATGACTCAAAATTAACTTATCCTGACGACCACCACCGCGCCAAAAAGACAATTTACGAATGATGATGGGTCGAAGCAGGTTGTCTATGGTAAACCCGATGAGAATGATACTATAGGCGGCAGTAAAAATGGCAAAACCCAGCTGGTCTGTCAGCAAAAAATACCCGACCACTGGCAACCAAACCAAAGAGCCTCCGACAATCGGGATAAAAGATGCCAGCGCGAAAGCAATGCCTAAGAAGAGTGCGGGCATGCCGAGAAATTGCATCAAGAGACCAAAAACCATCCCTTGTAGTATTGCCACGCCTAGCACGCTAATGGTCAACACAGTGGATAAGTCAGCAAAGCGTTTCATAATAAACGCGTCTAGGTGATTGTCCAAGGGAGACAAGTTTTTGATGCGCTGACTAAATCGCTCACCATCTCGATAAAAAAAGAACAGACTGAACAAACTCAAGGCGATAAAAGCCACAAAACTGGCGGTTCC
This sequence comes from uncultured Piscirickettsiaceae bacterium, assembly GCA_964561185.1. Taxonomy (GTDB): domain Bacteria; phylum Pseudomonadota; class Gammaproteobacteria; order Thiomicrospirales; family Thiomicrospiraceae. Next base: position 7,888 of record CAZLOM010000049.1, on the reverse strand, counting down.
CGAAAAAAAACTGCCTGCCAATTTGATCCCCAAGGCTTGCGCCTGTGCCAAATCGGAAGCCAGATCACGCGTAATCCAGTCTTGTAGCGTTATTTGCCATGCTTTGGGAATGGGTAAGAGCGCGGTTAAGGCGGTCACTTGTTGCGCAAAGCTGTTTGGGTGCGCTTGCATCCACGCTTGCCATTCAACAAACAACTCTGCCCCCATCTGACTGCCCACAATCAACAGATAGGTAATGGGAAAAATCACCAAGGATAAGATCGCTAAGGTCGTGATGAAAGCGGCAGAATCAGGTGAAAAACGTGGGGAAGCGGTCAACCGCTGATAAAAGGGATAGGTCGCTGTTGCGATGAGAATCGCAAACAAAATCGCTGGAATAAAACTGGAGAATAGCCATAATAACCCTCCCATTGCTAAAGCAATCAGTAGGATTAAAAAAGGCTCCTCGTAAGGATGGCTTTCACGTTGTACAGTCATTTTCTCATACCCACAATCCTAACTCCTTAACCTTATTCGTCACTATGTCCAGCAATTCATGCGCCATCATACTATTTCACAGGCAATTTTACTCGATATCTTGCGGCTTCTCGTCGTCATCTGCTATGATTTAACAAAAATAGACTAGACAGTCCAGTCTAAAAAAGGAAAGAACCATGCCCAATGACAAGCAACAACACATTATTACCGCCGCAAAACTGGCTTTTGAAGAAAAAGGCTATGCTGTGAGTATGTCAGACATTGCCAAACGAGCTGGTGTTGCCAAACAAACCCTGTATAACCATTTTGAGAACAAGGAAACCCTCTTTGCTGAAGTCATTCGGGATTGTACTGCGGATGCTTCTGCCATTCTGCTCAACGAAAGCCTGCCCTTACCTGATAAAATTCAAGCCTTTTCTTTTGCCATTCGCCGACTAACCATGACCAAATCAGGCATTGCGGCTTATCGCGCTATGGTATCACAAGCCAATCAGTTCCCCGTGCTTGCTAAAAGCTTTTATATTCACGGGGTAGGTGTTGTCCACCAACAGTTACAAGACGTGTTAACACAAGCCGATCAAAGGGGAGAATTAAACTGCCCACATCCAGCCCTAGCCGCTGACATGCTCTTCTCCATGCTGACAGGCTTTGAGCGCAGTCGCCTCTTACTCGGTGTCGATGCTCAAGATGATGGCTCTGATACCCGTATTTTACCCATTGTTTGCGCTTTTTTATGCGCTTTCTCTTATCAACAAACCACAAAAACGTCACACATTATCGCACCATAATTGCGACACAATCAATATAGAACAATAGGAATAACATCATGCAACCACTGACACTAGGGCTAGTCCAGATGGCATTATTCAGTCTGCTCATGGGGTGTGAGCAACATAACGCGCCAATGCAACAACCAACCACGACACCACCACCGCCACAGGTCGAGGTGGTAACGCCACAAAGCACCACACAACAAGAAACCCTTACCCTACCAGGAAGATTACAAGCGGTGAGATCAGCGGAAGTACGCGCAAGGGTGGAAGGCATTATTGAAAAGAGACTGTTCAAAGAAGGTGGTGACATCCGTGCGGGTACAGAACTGTTTCAAATAGATGCGAAGGTACTCCAAGCCAACGTGCAAACAGCCAAAGCACAACTGATGCGAGCACAAGCGGATCAACGTATTGCCGAGCAAACCCATAAACGCTTGGCGATCCTCATTCCACAAAAAATTGGCAGTCAACAAGACCTAGACACAGCAGAAGCTACTCTCGCACGCGCCAAAGCAGACGTTGAGTCAGCCAAAGCCGCACTCACCCGTGCTGAGATTGAGTTGAGCTATGCCAGTGTGACGGCTCCCATCAGCGGGAGGATTGGTCGCGCCCTAGTGACTGAGGGTGCACTGGTCGGAAAAGGAAGCGCAACCCCCTTAGCCGTCATCGAACAGGTGAATCCGATTTGGGTGAATTTCTCCTTGTCGAGCAACCAATATGCACAACTCAGGTCAAGCGTTGATGCAGAAGCACAAAACAATTCAGCCAACATCGAACTCAAGATCACTGACAAAGACAGCTATACCCAAAAAGGAATCTTATTGTTTAGTGATCCCTCGGTGGATGCTACCACGGGTAGCGTTGGTTTACGGGCAGAATTTCCGAATGGTGAACGAAAACTACTTCCTGGACAATTTGTGAATGTCGTCCTTCCCATTGCCAATGATAAAACCTATCTCACGGTGCCACAAAAGGCAGTTCAAGCCTCTCCGCAAGGACAAATTGTCATGACGGTTACGGCTGAAAATAAGGTTCAAGCCAAGCCCATTAAAACAGGTGCACTGGTTAATGGCACGTGGGTGGTGTTATCAGGGTTGGATGGTACAGAACAGATCATTGTCAATGGGTTACAAAAAGCCAGAGCAGGGTCGATGGTAACAGCCGTTCCTGCGGGCGTGCCACCGACTACGATGGAGAAAAAATAAGATGCTCCCCCAATTCTTTATCACGCGCCCTATTTTCGCGTGGGTGATTGCCATTTCTATTCTACTGGCTGGTGGATTAGCATTAACCAAACTGCCTGTGTCTCAATACCCTGAGGTCGCGCCACCAGCCTTAAACGTTTCTATCGTTTATCCTGGTGCGAATGCCAAACAGGTTGAAGAAAGCGTTACCACCCTGATTGAACAAGAAATGAACGGGTTGGAAAAACTGCTTTATATGGAGTCTTCTAGCGAGTTCACAGGTGAAGCCAGCCTGACCTTGACCTTTGCGACGGGGGCAAATCTCGATGTCGCCAATATGGAAGTACAAAACCGTATCAAACGCATCGAGTCACGATTGCCAGAGGAAGTGAGACGTATGGGAATTACGGTCACAAAATCGCGCCGTAATTTCTTGATGTTTGTGATGCTCACCTCTCCTGATAACAGTTACAGCACCATTGACCTCGGCAGTTTTGCCTCCTCGCGTGTGCTGGATAACGTGCGGCGCGTACAGGGCGTAGGGGAAGCCTTGTTATTCGGAACCGACTACGCGATGCGTATTTGGTTAGACCCAATCAAACTCGCCCATTACAACATGACCCCCTCTGATGCCTTGCAAGCGGTTAAAGCACAAAACATTCAAGTTTCTACGGGGGAACTCGGTCAACTCCCCTCTTTGGCAGGACAAGAAGTAAATGCCACCATCGTGGTGAATACGCGCATCAACACCGTTGCTGAGTTTGAAAATATCATCCTGCGCACAGACAGCACTGGGGCAAGCGTGCGGATGAAGGATGTGGCGAAGGTCGAACTGGGCGCACAGGATTACACGCGTAATGTCAAACTCAACGGACAATCTGCTGTTGGCATCGGGGTTAAACTTGCCCCTGGGGAAAATGCCTTAGCCACGGTTCAGCGTGTTAAAGCTCGTATGAGTGAGCTAGAAAATGCCTTCCCTTCTGGCATCAGCTGGGATGTCCCCTACGATACCTCGCGCTTTGTCGAAATCTCCATTCAGGAAGTTATCCAAACACTATTGGAAGCCTTTATTCTGGTATTTCTAGTGATGTGGTTGTTCATGGGTAATTTGCGTGCGGCGATTATTCCAACCATCGTTGTTCCTGTATCTCTGATGGGAACCATGTTGGGATTGTATGCAATGGGCTACTCAATTAACGTACTGACCCTTTTTGCGATGATTCTCGCCATTGGTATTCTCGTTGATGATGCCATTGTGGTGGTGGAAAACGTCGAACGCATCATGACCGAAGAAGGATTAAGTGCTAAGGTCGCCACACGCAAAGCGATGAACCAGATTTTTGGCGCGATCATTGGCATTACCTTGGTACTCATTGCGGTATTCTTACCAATGGCGTTCTTTACTGGCTCGGTCGGCGCGATTTATCGTCAATTTTCGGTTACTTTGGTGGTGACGATTGCCTTCTCAGCTTTCTTAGCACTATCGCTAACACCAGCCTTGACGACGACACTGCTACGTCAATCTGACATGCAACATCATCGTGGGTTCTTGGGTTGGTTTAATGCGCGATTCGCTAGTTTTACACGCGGTTATACGCGTTGGGTAGGGGCATTTTTACTACGCCCGATTCGTCTTGCGCTGATTTATGTCTTGATTGTTGGCGTTACCGCATTTACCTATCTCAAATTGCCCAATGGTTTTTTACCTGAAGAAGATCAAGGCTATTTGATCAACCTGATTCAGCTTCCTTCTGGTGCGACACAAGAAAGAACCCTTGCCGTACTGAAACAACTAGAAGACACCTATATGGCACAGCCTGAAGTCTCGAAAGTGATCACCGTTGCAGGATTTAGCTTTTTAGGAAAAGGACAAGATGCGGGAATTGCATTTGTACGCTTGAAAGAATGGGATGAGCGTTTGGCACAAGGCAGTGATGCGAAAAGCCTTGCCATGCGCGCCAACATGGCATTTTTCAAGATCAAGTCCGCGATGATGTTTGCCATCAATCCCCCTGCCATTCCTGAACTGGCGGCAGTTGGCGGCTTCGATTTCCGCTTGATGGACATTGGCGCGGTGGGACGTGAAAAACTGCTCGAAGCACGCAACATGGTGCTTGGCATGGCAAGTCAACACCCTGCTTTGGCAGGTGTTCGCCCCGAAGGAAAAGAGTTTGCCAGTCAGCTCTATTTCGATATTGATCGCTTAAAAGCACAGGCAACCAACATTGACCTCAGCGAAGTCAACAATGCGTTACAGGTGGGATTAGGATCTGCCTATATCAATGACTTTATTCGAGATGGTCGCGTTTTACGAGTGCAGATGCGCGTTAACGCTGAAACCCTCGCTACGCCTGATACCATCTTGTCGTTGCGGGTTAAAAATCATCAAGGCGAACTGATTCCCTTGTCTGAAATTGCCACCCCAAGTTGGATTGTTGACACACCGAAACTCGATCGCTACAATGGTGTCCCATCGATGAAAATTGCAGGCAATCCAGCTCAAGGACACAGCACAGGCGAAGCCATGATGGCCATGCAAGACATCGCTAAACAACTCCCCCTCGGCATCGGCTTTGACTGGTCAGGCACCTCTTATGAAGAGCGATTATCGGCATCGCAAGCAGGACTGCTTTTTGGTTTGTCGATTTTGGTGGTCTTTTTGGTCTTAGCGGCTTTATATGAAAGCTGGTCAGTGCCTTTTGCGATTTTGCTGGTTGTACCGCTTGGCTTGTTTGGTCAGATTCTTGCCGTAGAATCGGTAGGCATGCCTAATGACATTTATTTCAAGGTCGGCATGGTGGTCATCATCGGATTAGCGGCGAAAAATGCCATCTTGATTGTTGAATTTTCTCGTCAGCTAGAGTTGGCTGGTATGGCACTGAAAGAGTCGATCATTGAGGCGGCTCGGTTGCGCTTACGCCCCATCATCATGACCTCGATTGCCTTTATTGCGGGCGTATTACCGCTTGCGCTATCAACAGGTGCTGGTGCGGCAAGTCGTCATGCGATTGGCACGGGTGTTGCAGGCGGGATGATTTCTGCTACCTTCCTTGCAATTCTGCTTGTTCCCATACTGTATTTAATCATTCGCAATCTCTTCCCTGGTGGCAAACCAGTTGATCATACGCAAGAATACGCACACTAACTACTAAAAACATTAGCAACCAAGAAATCAAAGCACAGAAATAAAATATCTGTGCTAAAATAAAATGTAATTTTTTGATTCCCTTTAGTGACAAAAAGTTAACCCACCGCAGTCACCAACCAATTGGAAAACATGCAGATGAAACACATCCCCTATCACGATATCATTAAAGAAAAACGCCATAAAAAGCTTTATATCTCTTACAACGAACTCTCGGCTTCAGCACCACCAGGTGCTCACCTGCAAAAACTCAAGCTAACTTTTAATGATATTGTTCAACTCGTTAAGCCCTATCTAAAAAGTCGTAGCTTTGAGCAAATCAAAGCGGTCGTTCCCTTAGCTGTCTATCTTGTACTTTACCAATTCCTAGTACTGGGACAACCCATTATGAACGCGGGAATTATTGCTGTTGGCTTGTCCGCCGTTATTATCGGGTTAATGTTCTTTATGGAAGGACTTCGATTAGGGCTCATGCCGCTGGGTGAGGAAATTGGTCACAAACTGCCCAAAAAATCTACCTTACCCATTGTTCTGTTGATCATCTTTATTTTGGGGATTGGCGTTACCTTTGCTGAACCCGCTATCGGCGCGTTGAAAATTGCAGGAGCAAAGGTTAATGTGGAACAAGCCCCCATTCTCTATGCACTGCTGAATGACTGGTCTGGGGCTCTTGTCCTTGTTGTGGGTGGCGGTGTTGGTATTGCCGCCGTAATTGGTGCGCTCCGATTTATTTATGATTGGAGTCTAAAACCTATCATTTATATGAGTTTAGTACCCACACTCATCCTCTCTACGTTCATCTCTTTTGACGATAATCTTGTCAGTGTCATCGGGTTAGCGTGGGACTGTGGTGGCGTTACCACTGGACCAGTAACCGTTCCATTGGTACTTGCTCTAGGGATCGGTATTGCCGCGGCGGCAGGTAGTGGAAAATCCTCTTTATCAGGTTTTGGTATTGTAACGCTTGCTTCGATATTTCCTGTATTAGCGGTAGAATTGCTCGCGCTATATATTTACGCAACTACCTCGTCAACAGAAATTATTACACTTGCACAAGGTATCGCAAATACTTACACAACCATTCCTTGGTACGAGCAATCCCCTTACAGCGAAGTTATTGGTGGTATCAGAGCGATTGTACCTCTGGTTCTCTTTTTGGGGTTTGTGCTGATTTTTATCATTCGAGAAAAAATACATCAAGCGAACATCCTATTACTCGGAATCGCTTTCTCTATTATTGGTATGGTCATCTTCAACCTTGGTTTAACCTACGGATTAGCATTACTGGGCAATCAGGCAGGCATTATGCTACCAGGAGCTTTCGCGGAACTCTCTTATATGCCAGATACCCCTATTTACTGGTTCTCTCTTGGCATTACCGTAGTATTAGTATTTGCCTTCATTTTGGGCTTCGGAGCAACCCTTGCTGAACCCGCATTAAACGCCCTAGGTGCAACCGTTGAGTCACTCACCAATGGCGTATTTCGTAAGCAAGACCTAATGATTGCAGTCTCAATTGGCGTTGGTCTGGGCATCCTAATTGGTGTTGCAAAAATCATTTTCAACTTACCGCTCATTTGGTTATTAGTACCCAGTTACATTATAGCTATCGTCCTAACCTACATTTCCACTGAATCCTACGTTAATGTTGCTTGGGATAGTGCTGGGGTAACAACAGGTCCTATCACAGTCCCCTTAGTACTTGCGTTAGGGGTTGGGCTAGGGGATGCGGTTAGTGCATCTGATGGTTTTGGTATTTTAGCCATGGCCTCCGTTGGACCTATTATTTCTGTTATGTTAGCAGGACTATGGGTCAGCTATAAAAAAGAACTACAAAACAAACAAGAACAATTGGCAGAACAAGCCTAACGTTCCAGAACGACAATTAATGATATAAAAGGAGTTACCCTCTTATGAGCAATGAAATGGTTGTTTTAACCGACGTGTCTTTAATCACCTGTACCGTACCCAGAGGTAATGCAGACACGGTTGTTGCCGCTGCTCGTGCCGCTGGGGCGCAAGGAGCCTCAATTCAATACGGACGTGGTGCTGGTATTCGTGAAAGATTGGGAATCTTTAGTATCACGGTTGAAGCAGAAAAAGAAATCATTCAGATTATGGTTTCTAAACAACAACAGGATGATATTTTTGCCGCTATGTATCGTGCCGCTAAACTAGATATTCCAGGGATGGGACTCATGTTTGTCACACCTTTGGATCGTGCGGCAACTTACATCTCTCCGCAAATTAAAGAAAAATTTGCCTCTCAAGGGAACTCGAACGATGAGTAATGTTTTTGATCACTCGAC
>CAZLOM010000048.1:0-13770 GCA_964561185.1 uncultured Piscirickettsiaceae bacterium | reverse complement strand
ATATGAACAACTGGTGAATAACCTGTGGATAAGTGTGAATAACTTTGTGAATAAAACGCATCAGCTGAGTTATCCACATTCATCCACACCACTGTCCACAAGGTTACACAAAGGTTATCCACAGATAAAAACACAGTAACTAAATGAATAATATCACTAATCTAAAGTTATCCACTTATCCACAAGCCCTATTATCATCATCATAAATATAAAAAGAATAATTAATTAATTATCTTTTAATCCACAAAACGAACCAAGGAAGACCCAGTCATCTCTTCTGGCTGCGCCAATCCCATCATGGTTAACAAACTGGGCATCACATCAGGTAAAGAACCTTTATCTGAAACGATCTGGAATACTCGATCACTCACCACCACCAAAGGCACCAAATTGGTGGTATGTGCCGTATGAGGTTGACCTGTTACAGGATCGAGCAATTGTTCAATATTGCCATGATCTGCTGTCACAATCATTTCCCCACCAGCTTTCTTCATTGCCGCGACCACCCGACCTAAAGCCGTATCAACTGCTTCTACCGCTTGAATACACGCCGACAACACTCCTGAATGTCCAACCATATCAGGATTGGCAAAATTACAAATAAAAGTATCAAATTTTCCTGACTCAATGGCTTCACACAGCTTATCAGCCACTTCAACAATACTCATTTCAGGTTGCAAATCGTAAGTAGCCACTTTAGGCGAGGGTACAAGAATACGCTCTTCACCTTCAAAGGGTACTTCAACGCCCCCATTCAAGAAAAAAGTCACATGAGCATATTTTTCAGTTTCAGCAATGCGCAATTGTTTCAAGCCAAGAGAAGCCACATATTCCCCAAAAGTATTGGTTAAGGGAACAGGAGAAAAAACAACACTTGCCCCATAACGAGGTGCAAAATCCTTGTGATATTCTGTCATGGTAACAAAATGTGATAAGTTTGGACGAGTCCCCAATTCAAAATCCGCAAAATCAGGTTGAATAAAAGCACGACTCAACTGACGCACCCGATCAGAACGATAATTCACAAACCAAATGGCATCACCATCCTGTATCGAAACTTTAGCACCAATACGAATAGGCGTAATAAACTCATCCGTTTCTCCACGGATATAGGCTTGTTCAATCGCTATGTCTGAACGTGCACAAGAATGTTCCGCTTCCCCATGACAAATCAACTGATAAGCCTTAGCCACACGATCCCAACGATTATCACGATCTAAGGCATAATAACGCCCTACAATGGTCGCAATACGCGCATCAGGGAAATCCTGTAAGAACTTTTCTAAATCGTGGAAATAGCCTTCTGCACTCTTAGGTGCTACGTCACGTCCATCGGTAAACGCATGAATATAGACTTGTGATACCCCTTGTTCAATTGCCAGTTTTACAGCGGCTTTAAGATGATAAATGTGTGCATGTACACCACCATCAGACAAGAGTGCAAGCAGATGAAGGGCTTTACCTGAAGTTTTTAAGGCACTCATCGTATCCCGTAATACTTCATTGTGAAAGAACTCACCATCATCAATCGCTTTAGAAATACGGGTAAATTCTTGATAAACAATACGTCCAGCACCAAGATTCAAATGTCCCACTTCTGAATTGCCCATCTGTCCATCAGGTAAACCAACGACACCACCAGAGGTATTAATCAAAGTATTGGGATAATTAGCACATAAGGCATCCCAATTAGGGGTATTCGCCAAGGCGATAGCATTGTGATCCTCTGCTTCACGGTGTCCCCAACCATCTAAAATAAGTAAGCCCGTAGGACGGTGACTAACCGTCACTTGTTGCGTATTCTGAGTCATTAACGATTTCCTTACAAAAAGACCAAAAGAGTAAGACATCATAGAGATGTTGTAAAAAATCTTACATAAGCTGATATTATAGCGAATAAATGGAGTAAAATTATCCCCATCTTGGTCGAACGACCGAGCAACCCTTAGAATTTATCGCCAGTATCAGGACTTACCATGACAGAACCATCCTTTTTTATCTTTATGCAAGAACAATGGATTTTATTTCTTGCACTTGCGTTAATTATCTTTATGCTGATTCACAGTCACTTTGGTGATCACATTTCTGGATTTGCCAGTTTGCAACCTAGTGATGCGGTCAGACTCATGAATGACGGTGCTTTTATTTTGGATGTTCGTTCTGTTGATGAATTCCGCTCAGGGCACTTAACGGGTGCAAAAAATCTTCCGTTAAGCGATATCGCACAAAAACTAGACAGCATTTCAGCGCATAAAACAGAACCAACCATCGTCTATTGCGAAAGTGGCATGCGTTCGTCACGTGCCTGCGGTCAATTGGTCAAAGCGGGATTTACCAATTTGCATAACTTATCTGGTGGTGTTAGTGCGTGGCGTGCCGCAAACTTACCCCTTGCTAAATATGGACGCAAAAAATAATTGATTGTTTTACCCAATATTGCCGTTTTTTAGGGAGCGTTAATATGCCAGCTGTTATTATGTACACCTCTTCTTACTGTCCTTATTGCACCATGGCAAAACGGTTACTTGCCCAAAAAGGCGTGACTGAGATTACGGAGATCAATGCTTCAGCCAGTCAAGCGGTGTGGCAAGAGATGCAAACCAAAACGGGCAGAAGAACCGTACCACAAATTTTCATTGGTGACTTTCATGTTGGCGGATTTGACGATTTGTCAGCATTAGACAGAGCGGGTAAGTTGATGCCTTTACTGGGAGGCACATCAGAGGTACTGGACAATATCACTTAGATAAAATCCCCCTTCACTGCCTAACCTTATTTTTGATTCTTTTTTAAACCTAATCTTACAAGGAAGTACGATATGAGCGAACAAAACGCCCCACATTTTTCAATTGAAAAAATCTTTTTAAGCGATTTATCTTTTGAATCACCACAAGCACCACAAATTTTTACCCAACAATTTCAATCTAGCATGGATTTGCAAGTGAAGGTAGATCCTACCCGATTGGGAGAACATCATTGGCAAGTGGCCTTGCGTTTAACCATTACCGTTAAGGTAGAAGATCAACCAGCATTTTTAATTGAAGTGGAACAATCTGGTTTGTTTGCCATTGCCAATTTTGCCGATGCCGACATGGGACATTTGTTGAACAGCTATTGTCCAAACCTTCTTTTCCCATATGCCAGAGAAACGGTGGCCAATTTGTCGTTGAAAGGCGGATTCCCACCCTTAGAATTACAAGCACTTAACTTTGATGCACTTTACAATCAACAAATGGCGCAACAACAGCAAGCACAACCAGAAACCGCTGCCGCTTAATAGATGGTTCTTTAATGGATGATTTTGTTGACTGAGTAAAAGGGGACGCATCATGTCTATTGCTGTTTTAGGCGCAGGTGCGTTCGGTTGTGCCCTTAGTTTACAACTGCATCGAGCAGGTAATGCGGTGCGTTTATGGACACACAATCACGCACAAGCGGCACAAATGCTTGCTGATCGACGCATCAAGCATCTGCCTGATCACCAACTTCCCGTTGAGATAATCATTACCGCTGATTTTGCTCAGGCATTAGCGGGTGTCGAAGCGGTGTTAATTTGCGTACCTAGCCATGCCTTTGAAGATACCTTAGTGGCTTTGTCTGATTTGTCAGAAGGCGAGGCGTTGCCATATCCGCATCTTGCCTACGCAACCAAGGGATTCTATGCCAATCATCATGAGCTACTGCATCAACGTGTTAATACTTATTTTCCAAACAGTTCACCAACTGTATTGTCAGGTCCTACCTTTGCCAATGAAGTCGCACAAGGCTTGCCTACGGCGATGGTCGCCGCCAGCGACAATCTGAACAATGCCCAGTATTGGGCAGAAAAACTGCATCATGGTTATTTTCGTGTCTATACGCACGATGATGTGATCGGCGTGGAAATTGGTGGTGCGGTTAAGAATATCATGGCGATTGCGGCAGGCATTTCCGATGGACTCGGTTTTGGTGCCAATGCCCGTGCCGCCTTGATTTCACGAGCCTTGGCAGAAACCATGCGTTTCGGCGTGACATTGGGGGCAAGAACGGAAACCCTGATGGGATTAACGGGATTAGGCGATTTGGTGCTGACCTGTACCGATAATCAATCACGAAATCGTCGTTTCGGCTTGGCTTTGGCACAAGGAATGACCGTTGTCTCTGCTTTGAGCAGTATTGGCACGGTGGAAGGGGTGAAAGCCGTTAACAGCGTGATTCACTTGGCTGAGGAACATTACTGTGATATGCCTATTGTGCAAGCGGTTTATGCCTTGCTTGCGGGTCAAATGTCTGCCAGAGAAGCAGTGGCACAACTCCTTGCCCGTGCTCAAAAGGCAGAGTAGCTCGCGCGAGTCATTTCCCCCTAACTAACACCCTAAAAAGGATAAGATAACGATTATGTTAACCCATTTACGCGCAGGACATGTTACCCGCTCCGCTGAACTGTTGTTTCAGATTTTAGGCGATGACAAGATGCCAGCCGACGCTCGCATGGAGCAGTTTTTCAAAAGCCATAAAGAAATGGGCAAACGAGATCGTGGCGTGGTTGCCGAACTGACCTACGCTGTACTGCGGAATTTGCGCATGTTAGATGTGCGATTGGGTGAGCTCACTCACGGTTGGTCTGGATACTTGCATCGTGTGGCGGCTATTTTAATGGTACAACAAGGCTTGTCTCAACGCGCCTTAGAAAAATATGTTGAGGTGGATATTGCCAAAGCGGTTGCTGGCGCATTACGAGCCATGCCATTGAATCAACTGGAACCTGCGGTACGTTATAGTCTGCCTGATGAAGTATGGTTATCGTGGATAGCACAATTTGGTGAAGCCAGTGCAACCAGTTTGGCGCAAGCCATGTTGCAGGCGGCACCTGTCGATATTCGTGTGAATGGCTTAAAAGCAACCCCTGATCAGGTAAAAACTTCACTGGCAGAAGCAGGATATGAACTGTCAGCGGTTGAAGGGATTCCTACCGCTTTGCGTCAGCAATCACGTGTTCCCTTGTTCCGTACCGATGCGTTTCAAGCGGGTTGGTTTGAAGTGCAGGATGCGGGAAGTCAGGTGTTAGCGACCCTATTGCCTGTGTCGTCAGGACAAAAGGTGGTTGACTTCTGTGCAGGTGCAGGTGGTAAAACCCTTGCCCTGTCAGCCATGATGAATAATAAAGGCAGTTTGACGGCTTGCGATGTGTCTGAAAAGCGTTTAGACAGAATGCGCCCACGTTTGGCAAGAGCGGGTGCAGACAATGTGCGTATTCAGCCCTTAACCAGCGAAACAGACAGCAAGCTCAAACGCTTGGTCGGTACGCAAGACGCTGTGCTAGTGGATGCGCCTTGTTCGGGTTCTGGTACATGGCGACGTAGCCCAGACATCAAATGGCGAGGGCTTGACTTAGCGTCACTGAATGCAACGCAATTGTCGGTGTTGATGTCCGCCAGTCGATTGGTGAAACCTGAAGGCTATCTGGTGTATGCGACCTGTTCCTTGTTAGATGCTGAAAATGAGGGGGTTATTTCTGCCTTTTTAGCACAACATCCTGAGTTTGTGCGCCTGTCATCCAAAGAATACTTAGCCAAACAAGCTGTGGTGCTAGAGGATAGTGCTTTCACTGAACAAGGTGCGTTATCCCTTCGCCCAGACCAACACCAAACGGATGGATTTTACGCAGTATTGTTGCAAAAGCGGGGTTAGTTTTTTTGTGTTAATAGCTCAACCTCTACCAAAGTAGAGGTTGAGCCTTAGACATTCACGAATAATCCACCCGCCATGTTTGTGCCGCTTGTTCAGCTAACCATGCTTGATAATGATTAACGGATGCCGCATTCCAGACGTTAAAGCTAGCCACTTTAACCGCTAATGCAAAACCAGACTGTTCATAAGCGACTTTTTTATGATCAAAATCAGCACGTTTTAAGTCATCTTTTGCCAATAAAACCATATTGCCCAACCTATCTTGCACATCATTTGCCCCTTCGCCAAAAGTAGCGTACCACTGTTCATCAGGATTGTAAGGGCAAATATGCTCAAGGGTTACTTGCTCATAATTAACCGCATGTCCTAACTTTTCTTCAATTTCTGATAGCAAAAAACGAATTTTTTTAGACGATTGACGGCTCGGCATGCGATGTCCTTCAAAGTGACTCTTGAACCTATCATCATTGGGGTACAGCTTTTTATATTCTTCTGAATTTTTAACGGCACTGGCTCGCTTTAGTTCACCAGTAAAAACCTTCACCGCAAGTTGGTTGTATAAATTTTCTTGTAAGCCAGGAGATTCATGATAGATCACATTGTAACGAATCGATAACACGTATAAATGTTTAACCAATAAAACAAACTCTGATGGCTCAAATTTAGCAAAAGCCGCCATAATAATGGTTAAAGGTTGCCTAATGCCAAACAAACTTAATCCTTCTAAGTAACCTGTTATTTCTCTGTAGGTTGAATGTTGTTCTAACCACCAAGCATCATGATGATTGAGTAATGCGGCATAAACGGGTGCAAAAAAACTAAGTGAGTCTAAATAATGATATCCCTGCTTAGCGGTAGAAATTTGTTTCGTGATTGAGGTAAATAGTTGTCTTTTAGAGTCAAATTTTTCTTGAAAATTATGGTGATAACGGGTAAAGTCGGTAAAATTCTGAATGCCTAGTTGAGACACAATGCTTGACCATTGTTCATCTAATTCATTTAATGTGTCTTCTGTGACATCGCCATTTTGATCAATGACTGAAAATATGTAGTTTTTTAGCAAATCTGGGGTTGATAATTGAACACCACGCGCATTGAGGGTTTCAAACACCTTGTACGCATTTAAACTATCTTGAACAACGATTTTGGTAAACATCAATCGGGCTGAAAAATGACCGATAAACCGCGCTATTTCTTCCCCTGTTATGCCCATTGGTTTCGTCAAAAAAAACTCAAACGCATTTCTTAACAATTTATTGGTGGCAGTTAAACTTCTTTGGTTAGGAGGGGTTAACTGAGAGCAAATTGATTTATAAAATGCACTATTGTTTCGATTAAGCGTTAGCTTACTCGTTACTCTTAATGAAACAATATCTTTCACACCAATAAATCGATTGGTGATTTCCTTTAATCGTTCTTCATTCGCTGAAACGTCAATGCCTGTATCAATTAAATCTTTCACTTTTCGCATGGCAACCAAAATGAGCAGTGATAGCGTAATGAGCCTCTGTTGACCATCGATCACTTCAAAGTCGTGCTGTCCTTTTCGTTGTAGCACGATATAACCCATATAATGAAAATGCTCTTTATGCAAGGTTTGGATATCTGCCCACAAATCTTCCCACTGTTCTAGCGTCCAAGCATAATCACGTTGAAAGCGTGGAATTGTGTATTTTGTACCATTACCAATCAAGGTTTCAAAAGACTGGTTTGTGGGTTCCATCATCATAAAATCTTGCATCATTATCTCCTTCACGCTCACTGCATGACTGTTAACCGATTGATTAAAAATCGATTATATTGATGTTTTTTCAGATGTTGAGTTAATCGCAACTTCATCACAGGTCACGCGATGCTCTGAGACCAATGCCTTATTTCTGCCTGTATGTTTGGCTTCATAGAGTGCTTGATCCGCAAGGGCATAGAGCAGATCAAAGTTAGGCTCAATCGCGGTATTGCACTCACGACCATCAAAGATGGCAACCCCAATAGAGACACTGAGTTGCTGTATGGGGCTTGCAGGATGTGATAATCCTAATCCCATGATGTTAAGACGGATGTCATCAGCAATGCTTTGAACTTCTAAATCAGATTTCAATGGCATCACAAGTGCCATTTCTTCTCCGCCCATTCTAAACGCTAAGTCACCACTACGACGACAAAAGCTTTTCAACACCCTCGCGACGGCTTGTAGCGCAACATCCCCCTGTTGATGTCCTAGCGTGTCGTTGTATTGTTTGAAGTAATCAATATCGAGCATAAAGAAAGCCATGACCTGTTGATTACGAGCTACTTGTCGCCACACGTTAGGTGCTTCATTCAGATAGTGACGACGATTATAGAGGGTGGTGAGCGGATCAACCACGGATAAAATTTCTAACTCAGCCGTGCGTTCGGCAACCAACTGCTCTAAATCTTGCGCATGATGCTCCAATGCTACCGCTTGTTTCTCTAACTCTAGCGATTGTTGCGTAAGGTGTTCAATCTGTTGTTCAATGGTGTCTGCCATTTGATTGATGCCCGTCGTGAGCAAACGAACCTCTTCGCTGGAGTCTGTTTCCTTATTGTGATCAATGCGGTAATGCCATTGCCCCATCGACAAAGCTTTAACCAAATAACTAATGTGACGAACAGGTTGGACAAAGCGACGAGAGAACCACATTGTCATCAGCAGGATCAAGGTAACGACAGCTAATAACGCCAATGCAAGCATACTCCTTAACCACAAAATAGGTTGCATAACCTCTTGTAAGTCTTCTTTAACCACCAACCCCAGTTGCAATTCTGGAATATGTACCCAACCTGCCAAAACAGCAACACCACGGTAATCCAGCTCTTTTCCCCAGCCTTCATTGCCTATAATGGACAAACGCGCTGGTCGCGCTAGCACGGGTTTTTGTTGCGGTGTTAGCAAAACCTTATCCGTTTTGTTGGTGCGTATGTGCAGATGAATGGTTTGGTCTGCTTCATCATTTTTTGTGTCGGCTAAGGCAATCACGACTTCACCCGTATCTGTCGAACCTACTCGACTAGAGGCAATTTGTTGTAACCAGTGATCATTCAGTTGTATGACGACGACACCAATCCATATCCCATCGTCATCTAGCACGGGACTGGCAACAAAGGCGGAATAACGCTGAGATGGCTCATACCAACGATAGGGCGAAATAATGGTTTGTTGCAGAATACTTGCCTGCTCAAAAGTGAGTTGCAAGAGCGAATCCTGCCAAGTAGGGGGGGGGATGTCTGCTTGAAAATCAGACTCATGCAGTAGGCTATAAACGATTTTACCTTGTGTGTTGATCAGGAGTAGATCATGATGATCATGTTGTGCCAGAAGATTTTTGGCAAAGCGATCTAATTGTGCTGTGCGTTCGGGTGAAGATGAAACCAGATTTTTTTTGATGGTATCAACATATTTTATGCTTTCAGTAATACTCTGTATTTGCGCAATTTCCTCTTTAACTTGTGTTTTCTTATCACGAGCGAAGGTATAAAGGTCTTGTTTTGTTTCTTCTAATAAGTGCGCTTCCATATAAAGCAACATGCCAATTGCAGTCAGCAATAATGGCATAATGGCAATGAGGATAAGCCAACGGATGAGATGGTATTGCAGTGTCTTTGTCGTGGTGTTTAGCGAGCTTGCCATTGATTGCCCCAGTGTTGATACCAGCGTTGTAAAATAGCTTGCCACGTTTCCACGCTTTCAAAATGAGGCCATACTTCTGGCATGACGGGTAGTGATGATTGCCACACAATGTCAAATTGACCTGTGAGGTTGGCTTTAGCAATATAGGTTTTTTGCCAGGTATATTGGGTGTCTTTCTCTAAACTCAGTGTGCCTGTAGCACTAGGAATACTAATGGCTTGTAGGTGTCGTTGAACTCTTGCAGGTTCAATAGACGCGCCTGTGGTGACAGCTCTTGCCCAGAGATGTACAGCGTTCCAAGCTGCCATCATGGCATTGTTGATGATGACTTCTCGTCCCAATTTGGCTTGTATTTTTGTCACTATCTCTGTGCCTTGCTTACTGACCGCATGATTAAAATAATCACTGACGGCGTAATGTTCAAATGTTGCACGCTCACCAATTTGTTGGGCTAATTGTGCCAGTTTTTTATCACAGACAGCTAGCGACATAATTGGTGTGGTCGAGTTCATCTCTTTAAGCGTTTGAAAAAAAGCGTTATTGTCATCTCCTTTGAGTAGGTTGAGAATAACCTCTGGTTGGCAAGTATTGAGATGCTGTATGACCTGTTGTTGATCTGGTTGAGAGGGAGACAATAATAAGGGTGTGCATAGGCTTCCTTGTAATCGTTCAATCATCTGGGTAGCCAAATGAGCTTGGATGCGATGCGTAATGTTGTCTGTGCCGATAATGGCGAACCTATGTCCGATGTGTTCATTTGCCCAAGCAATTGCGGGATTGATTTGCTGATTGGGGGTTTGTCCCAAATAAACGATATGAGGGTTTTGTTCTAAACCTTCATTGGCATGAGGATAAAAAAGTAAATGTGGTTGTTCTTGCCTATCGAGAACTGCGCCCATCGCTTTACGCGCCGAAGAAGATGAACCACCAAAAATAAAAGAAATCTGTTCTTGTGTGATCAATTGTTCGAGTTCGGTTGCAAAGGTTGAAGGGGTTGAGGCACCGTCGGCTAACACCGCAACAACTGGACGACCGAGCACACCACCTTGCTCGTTAATATCATCAATAGCGGCAAGCGTGGCTTGTAATACGGCTTGTTCTGTACTCGCTTGTTTACCTGTTTGCGAGTAAATCACACCTACCCGAATCGGTTCCACTGAGTAGCTTTGCCACACCATGACTCCACTGATGATGGCAACGATTACCCCTATCAGCGAGATGAATATGACAAGCGATTTTGACATAGTACCTCTTAAGTAGCCTTTAGTATTTGTATTTTGTTTATTGTGCGAAGACATGGATGCCTATTCTACCTGAATAAGGGGTTAGATTAAAGTATTTCTGTGCCAAATTTGTTGCACATTATGCAAATGTTGCGGAGAGTTGTTTTAGGGTGAGTTGGTTTTGTTATAATGACAATTTTTATCAAAATGCTTGGGCTTGTCAGCGTTGTTCGTTTCATCAAGTTCTCCGTTTTGTTGTTGATTTTTGTTGTTGATGTATTGAGAGGATGTTTATTTATGTCTTGCGATGTCTCTGTGCTGGCGCATATCAGCGCGTTACAGCCTTATCAACCAGGGAAACCGATAGAAGAGTTACAGCGAGAGTTGGGGCTAACACATATCAGCAAATTAGCATCCAATGAAAATCCTTTAGGTTGTTCTCCTGCCGTGATCGAAGCCTTTCATGAGCATCCTGTGGAGTTGGCGCGTTATCCTGATGGTGGTGGGTTTGCGCTCAAACAAGCGATTGCGGATCATTTTTCGGTGTCGGCAGAGGGAATTGTGCTGGGAAATGGTTCTAACGATGTGTTGGAATTGGTCGGGCGTACCTTTGCGGGTGTGGGCGATGAAATTATTTTTTCACAACACGCTTTTGCTGTCTATGCCATTACCGCGCAGGTGGTTGGGGCGGTTGGCGTAAGTGTCCCCGCCAAAGACTATGGGCATGATTTGCAAGCCATGGCGCAAGCGATCACGGATAAAACCAAACTGATTTATATTGCGAATCCAAACAATCCAACAGGCACCTGTTTTGGACAGTCAGAGTGGGATGCTTTTATGGCACAAGTGCCGAGCCATGTTATGGTGGTGTTAGATGAGGCTTATACTGAGTATGTGACGCGTGAAGACTATCCCAATGGGCTAACAGCATTGCCTCTCTATCCTCAGTTGATTGTGACACGAACCTTTTCTAAAGCCTACGGATTGGCGGGGTTGCGTCTTGGATTTGCGGTATCCAGTGTTGAGATCGCTAAATACATCAATCGGGTACGTCAGCCATTCAATGTCAACAGTATGGCACTCTTAGCAGGCGTTGCCGCATTGAAAGATCATGAATTTGTGGCACAGGCGGTTGAGGTGAATCGACAAGGCATGGTGCAATGGCAATCAGCCTTAACAGACTTAGGCTTATCATGGATTCCATCGCAAGGCAATTTTTTGTGTGTGGACATCTGGCAATCAGCCCTGCCAATTTTTGAAGCCTTATTGCGTGAAGGGGTCATTGTTCGTCCCGTAGGCGCTTATCAACTCCCTAATCATTTACGCATTTCCATCGGAACAGAAGCAGAAAATGCTCACGGCATAGAAGCCTTAACCAAGGTGTTGGGGCGATGATGACAAGGTTGTGATACTAGGTCTTCTCTAAGAGTCCGTCATTCCCGCGAACGCGGGAATCTATCGCTTTGATGCTATGGATTCTCGCCTACACGAGGATGACCAAATCATAAGTTATGAGAGATTATCTTGACAGGCGGGTTTGTTTTTCATTAAACTAACTAACGTTAGTTAGTTTATTTGTCCACAACTCGAAAAGGATCAACCGATATGACAGAAAGAATCAACAATAAGGTATGGATCTATTGGTTTATCACCGATGTCTTGCTGATTGGATGGGCGATGGGCTGGCAAGCGGGTTTAACGCTTGCGATTCTACTCACCATGATACAGGTGGCACACTTTTATCATGAAGATAAAGCGATCTCAGGGTTTCCCACGCAAGTTAGAATTGCCTATCTGTTACTGCTTGTGTTAGCCCTTTGGTCACCCTTGTCATGGTTACTCTACTTTGTCATTCTCGGCACAACGGCAATGGTTGTGTTTGACTATTGTTTTCTTGCCAGATTTATGTCACTGATGCCATGGAATCACCAGTTGACCTATAGCACCAGCTTGATATGGCAGACGTTTATGAGTAAGCCTGTTTCTGGTTCGGTATTGAAAAAAGCGGAGGTTTGAAAATGCCTACATCAACCCTATCTACGCTCAAGCAAACTTGGTTTAGAGATACTCAGGAATCGGTTTTATTCATCAATGATACGGCGGTGCGTATTCGAGCAGGCATCATGATGATGATTCCCATTTTTATGGCATTCACGCTGTTTGATGCGTTTTATACCCCATCATGGTTGGTGGATACGACAACATTAGAGGATACCTATCAGGTTAATCAAGCCTCGCAGGTGATTTATCAAGCAGAAGTCATCAAGCGCACATATAGTTTTAGTTGGCAAAGCATTGTCCTACTCTATGCGCTATTTGAACTGGTGATGGGGATGACAATCTGGACAGCCAGATTCTCTCCTACGATTCAAATCGCCAGTTATCTTGCACGACATAAACCTCCCGTATGGAAACCCATCGCGCCAAAACGCTTTGCGTGGGGATTAGGCATCACGCTTGCCAGTTTTTGTCTGATTTTCTTTAATCCTGATCTGTTTGCAACCACCCTTAATGGTGTGTTTGGCAGTGAGTTGTTACCAACCACCTATAACTATATTCCCTATCAAATTCCGATTGCTCTGCTTTACCTCTGCCTTGCCATGATGTGGTTAGAAGTGGTTCTGGGATTTTGTCTGGGGTGTAAAATTCATTCTCTCTTGGTATGGCTTCGCATCATTAACGAGCCGTGCTATACTTGCAACAATATCGATTGGGAAGCCATTAGGACTAAAAACGCAAACAAATGAACATGACAGCTACGCAACAAAAAATTCTCCATACCTCGGCGGCTTTGTTTGCCGCCAGAGGGTTTGATGCGCTTACCATGCGTGATATTGCGACGGCTTGTCACATTAAAGCACCTTCCTTATACAATCATTTCACGGATAAAAAGTCTCTGTATGAGGAAACGCTCAATTTTGTCTTTTCCCAACATGGTCATCATCTGTTGGCTTGCTTGAAAACGCAACAACCCGCGAAAGAGAAACTTGCTGTATTTATTCAGATGATTTGTCAGCAGGTTGCTGAAGACTCTGTATTTCGTCAATTACTTATCAGGGAGTTGGTTGAACAGGATGAAGCAAGATCACAATTTATCGTGCGTGTGGTGATGGCTGAGACTTGCCATGCCTTGCACGATGTTTTTGTTGACATCAATCCAGCCTGTGATCCTCACTTTTTAACCACCAGTTTGATGGGGTTGGTCTTATTTCACTTCCAAATCAACCC
>CAZLOM010000047.1:0-13800 GCA_964561185.1 uncultured Piscirickettsiaceae bacterium | reverse complement strand
GTTTGATGAGTTTGCACAAATCGACTATGTGGTTGATGGAAAAATATACAGTCTCACAACGCAATAACGCGTCAACACCCCAACACCTACCCACCAAACCGATGCTTGACCATCATAAGTGCCGTTTCTATGGCATAGATAAAACTGCCCACATCGACCTGCCCTGTACCTGCCAAAGCTAAGGCAGTACCATGATCGACACTGGTACGAATATAGGGTAATCCCAAAGTGACATTGACTGCCTGCCCAAAGCCTAGATGTTTCAAGACAGGTAATCCCTGATCATGATACATCGCCAATACGGCATCGGTACGCGCCATATTCTGCTGACTAAACAGCGTATCTGCCGATAAAGGATCAGAAACTTGCCATCCCTGCGCCTGAGCCCAACGACAAACTGGCGCTATCACCTCTATCTCCTCTCGTCCTAAATGCCCATTTTCGCCCGCGTGAGGATTCAACCCTGTTACCAAAATACGCGGTTGCTTAATCCCAAAATCTCTTTGCAAACTATGATATAAAATAGAGAGTGTCGCCGTTAGACTTTCCTGAGTGATCGCATCGGACACCGCTCGCAAAGGCAAATGTGTGGTCGCTAAGGCAACACGTAATTGCTCACAAGCCAACATCATCACCACAGGCAAATTACCCGCTTTTTCAGCGAACCATTCGGTATGACCTGTAAAGGGAATGCCTGCCTCGTTAATCACGCCCTTATGCACGGGTCCCGTGACCAAAGCAGAAAAATCACCCTTCGCCACACCATCAATACCCGCTTGTAATAATGATAGCACATAGCCCGCATTTGCAGGATTTAACTGTCCTGCAACACAAGATTCTGCTAAGGACACGGGCAACACCCAAGCACGCCCCTTACGACTCGGCGCGGTTTCTTGATTTGACCAAAGGTCAATGGATAAGTCCAACCCTAAGCGTTGCGCACGCTCGGCAAGCAGATCAGGATCAACAATCATCACCAACTGATCTGACCAGTCTCGTTGAGACAAGATCACCGCTAAATCCACCCCAATGCCTGCGGGCTCACCTGTGGTAATCGCCAAACAATACATAATGACTTACCTCTTGCTTGTTGCTATGTGTGCGCTATCCGTGAGCGATTTGTCTCTTCTGCTATGATGGGATCAGATCAATCACGCTGATATTCTGGTACAAGAACCTTCACAAAAGCCTCATCTCTCACACGACGTAACCATTGTTCATACAACTGATTACCCTTCTGACTGCGCAAAATGCGCGTTGCCTGCTCTTCAACATCAGCAGGTAGGTTGGCATCTAACTTTTCAACATCGCGACCTAATAAACGTACAATATGAAAGCCTAATTGACTCTGGATAGGATGCGAGGTCTCATTTTCACCCAAACGCAACACCGTGTCCTCCAAAAAAGTTGGCACATCATCTAAGCCTAACCAGCCTAAATCACCACCTTCTAAGGCTTTAGCATCTGCGGAATAACGCACAGCCAAGGGCGCAAACTCCTGCCCCTGCGACAACTGCGTCCAAATGCTATCTGCTTTTTCTTTGACTTGGGCAATCTGCTCAGGAGATGGAGAGTCAGGCAAAGCAATCAAAATATGTTGCAGATGATAACGCACCCTCTGCTGATTGGTTAATCCCAACTTACGTTGAACAAAATGCTTAACCTCTTCTGGTGTGACCCGAATACGGGCAACCACTTCTTGATTACGCAACTCTTCTAACGTCAGCTCACTTTTGATGGCATTACGCGCACGGGTAAAGCTCTCAGGATCTTCCTGCTCTAGCATATCACGCAACTGCATTAACGAAAGATGATTTTGTTCAGCGACTAAGGCTAATCGGGTATTGATTTCTTCATCACGAATACGAATACCATACTGCTCTGCAAGGTCTTCCTGTGCCAGCTTTAGAATAAGATGTTCTAATACTTGACCATACACCTCATTCATTGGCGGTAAATTCACGCCTTTGGCACTCAGTTGTTTGACGATATCCTTACTTTCATCCATCAATTCTGTTTCAGTAATAACATGATGATTCACAATCGCCACACTGCGATCTAACAACTCTGCGTGTACCAACGATGGCAATAATACAGAAGGAAACAATAGCACTCCGAGCACAACAGGTTTTAGCAAACGCATGAATAACAGCCTCATTCAAAATACAAGCGAGAATCAATTTTTTGGTCAGCGAGGCTGCCAAAAGTGGTCAACCCCTTAAAGATGAATGCTAGGCGTATAATATCACTCCCAACATCATTAATATACAAATTATGCTCCCAGATCAGTTGAGCACCCCAACAGCAACTGTCATATTGCACGGCATGAATGGCACTGCGCATCTGATCACTGGTTTGGTTTAGGTTAGCAAAATGCAAACTACTCCACGTAGCATTATAATGCAATTGACCACCCAGCGTAATCTGTTCATCTTCAGCTAAGGTTCCTTGACGACGCAAACGATGGCGCACAATAAAATGATTATCTTTAGCATCAACATATTGTAAACTTCGATCTTCCTGACGAATGGCTTTGGTATCCCGATCAATCTGCTCAGTTAGGGTGGCACGCCAGTTACCATAGATCACACTAGCCGTTGCCAAGAGATCAGAAAAATCGCCCATTTCCTCAGACACTCCAGGCATCTGAACCTGACGCGATTGAAAATAACTAATCTGCCCCAAACCAAACTCTACAAACTCTCGCCCATCGGCATGATTGAGACTACTAAACAAGCCTGTCGTCACCTGATTCGCATCACCAATACGGTCTAACCCTGTAAAGCGATTGTCTGCAAATAACTGTAAATAATCAAAACTGCGTGGCATGGTATCAAAAACGGGGTATTGGCTTTGATTAACCTTAGGGACAAACAAGTATTTTGCTCTAGGCTCAATGGTGTGAATGAAATCATGATTAAACAAAGTGATCGGTTTTTCAGCAATTAACCCGACATCAATACTAGACACAGGTACAACGCGAGACAAGGTATTTTCACTGTTATCAGTAAGCGAGTATTGCGTCATCAATAACTGGGTTTTTGCATGCACAAATCCGTAAGGTTGCCACCAAGAAGCCCCAATGGTTGGCGCAAGATGCAAACGACTGCCCGTGACACTGACACTGTTTGCCTCAGGCATTAAAAAATGCGAAAACTCACTGTTTACCCTCATATAAAGCGGACGGTTCGCAGGTGTCGGTGCTTGCCACGCGTAGTTAACCTGTGGCAAGGCACTGTAATAAGGCTGACCATATTTTAATTGCTTAAAGTCCAACATATTGATACTCAGCTGAGCGTCACCAAAATCTTTAGACAACTTAAGCGAGCGATCCAAGTAAATTTTATTACGCATATAGTAATTGGTGAGCTGAATCTCTCGATAAAAATTGGCATCAGAAACATCATGCCAATCCCAATTCAACGCCCAATTGTGATCGAGTTGTTGAGAAGCTTTCCACCAAAAACGGTAACGATCTTGATGCTCCACTTGATCGTTCAAATAAGAGACTTGCAACGCGCCTTTTTGTCTTGGCAACCAATAACGAAACTCATTGTCCACTACTTGCCCACGATCAGCCATTTGTATCAAGGTGAGCGTATCATCAATATTAGGCGCAATATCAAAATAATAAGGAATTTTTAAGACTGAATTTAGCGAGTTGGTCGGTGTGTCCTCATTTTGATAAGCGACCACCGTTGGCATTAACAACCCTGAGGCACGTTTGGCGGTACTAAACTTCAACCAAGGAAAATAAAAGACAGGCACTTCTTTGAATTCAAGTAATGCGTTTTTAGCCGTCGCGCTTTGTTCGACATCATCAACGTTAAGTTCATCAAGACGTAACCACCACTCCTCTTTACCAATCGGACACCCTGTATAGGTCAATTGTTTGAGTAGTACTTTGCTGTTATTCTGTTTCATCTCAGCATACTCTGCCTGACCATATCCTGAATTACTGCGTAGCTGATAATTCAAATGATATAACTGGGTGGTCTGCGTGTTTTCATTATACACGGCACGATCAGAAGTGGCTAAATAATCAGGGTCTTGTAGTCTGACATGACCGAAGGCATGTGCTATTTTATGCAGGCGATGATAATTGATCTCATCTGCATTGATGCGTTTATCTTCTTGTGTCAATTGGGCATCACCCAACACCTCAAAAACGTTCTCTTCTGGCGTACGCACTTCCCAACCAGAAACACGCTTTTCACTCCCTTGCTGATCCCAAAAATCTGGTGGAAATAACCAAGTAGAGCGACAGGTTTCAGCAAAAGCAGTATTCAGCCCTAAAGACAGAGACAACAAGGCATAAACAAAACGTGAAGAAAAAATCATGATGACAGATCAGTGGTTGGCATAGCGTTATGGGTATATTGTTGTTGGTATATCATTATTAGTAGCATCTGAGAGAAACATACACACCGTATCACTGCTGAAAAACAGCAACGATAAAATATCTAACTTTCTTATTTTAGCACAGAATCTACCCTTCCAGCACAGACGGAAACAGATTGTTATCGCTATATCCGCTATGATCATCAGGATTTAGCTACTTACTAAGGAGTGATCATGGCAAACGCATTGGCACAAGTCTGGACAAGAGCAGAGTTGGGCATGGAAGCACCACCCGTTATGGTCGAGGTACACTTATCAAATGGACTTCCAGGATTGACCCTTGTCGGGCTACCAGAATCAGCCGTCAAAGAAAGTAAGGATCGTGTCAGAAGTGCCATTTTATCCACACAAGCAGACTATCCCACACGCCGACTGACCATCAACCTAGCCCCTGCTGATCTGCCCAAACAGGGAGGACGTTACGACCTGCCGATTGCCATCGGTTTATTATCCGCGTCTGGACAAGTGCCTAGCACAGGATTAGATCAATTTGAATGGGTTGGTGAGTTAGGGCTTGATGGCTCTGTTCGCGAAGTCGCAGGCATCCTACCCATTGCCATGTCGTCTGCCAGACAAGGAAAAACCTTGATTGTCCCCAAATCACAACTGGATATTTGCTCAGTCGTGCCTAACTTATCGCTCTTAGGAATTGAGCACCTCAGTGAAGCCATTGCTTTTTTACAACACAAACAAGCACTCACCGCCCCCAACACCAACCACATTCAACCAGACACGCAAACTGTCTTAGACTTATCGGACGTTCGCGGACAAAGCATGGCAAAACGCGCCTTAGAAATTGCCGCCGCTGGTGGACATAGTTTATTGATGATTGGACCACCTGGTAGTGGCAAAACCATGCTCGCGGAACGATTGGCAGGTATTCTTCCGCCACTTTCCCAAGAAGAACGTCTTGAATCAGCGGCCATTCACTCGCTTGCAGGACTCGATGTCCGCCCTATTCTGGCAGGGCAAGCACCATGGATATCGGTACACAGTAGCTCGTCAGCGGTTTCTTTAATTGGTGGTGGTGCCAAGCCAAGACCTGGTGCCATTTCATTGGCCACTCATGGTGTATTGTTCCTTGACGAACTACCAGAGTTTGATCGTCGAACACTCGATATGTTAAGAGAACCGTTAGAGTCAGGAGAGGTCAGAATCGCCAGAGCCGCCTATCAAGTGACCTATCCTGCAAAAACGCAATTCGTGTGCGCCTTAAATCCGTCACCCTCAGGCTATTTTGCAGACGATCCTCGTTGTCGATCAACCCCCGAACAAATTGCGCGTTATCTGAATAAAATCTCAGGACCTTTGCTGGACAGAATTGACTTACAAATAGAACTTCCCTCTGTTGAAATCTCAGCGTTACAACAGGCACCAACAGGAGAAAATTCAAGCATTATCGCACAACGTGTTGCCCAAGCCAGAAAATTATCGCAAGCCCGTTCGGGAAAACTCAATGTCGCCTTAACCCCACAGGAATTAGATGAAACAGCCCGACTAGACAGTCATGGCGAACGCTTAATGACACACGCCATGCAAAAAATGGGTTTATCCGCTCGATCCTATCATCGTATTCTGCGCACCGCTAGAAGCATTGCTGATCTTGCTGATCAGAAAAACATCCATGCCGAGCACATTGCTGAAGCTCTCTCTTTACGAATGTTAGAACGCAGAATGAAACAGTTAGGTATTAATTAACCGTATTAACTAATCGCATCAACAATGTCATACCAACAAAAAAACCGATACAAGATCGGTTTTTTTGCGGTATCTAAAAAGATCAAGCGTAAGACAAATTACTCACGGTAACCTGGTGCATCAATCTCTAACCCATTGGTCATATAAGCTTCGTAAAACTCAAGTGCTTTCAATTCTTTGCTATTAGCACTGAATGGGAAGGCACGAACAGAACTCATACAACCCACATAACGTTTTTGTAAACTAACCAAATCATTGTCATTCGCACGATAGGTTGGGAAGTGCGTTGTATGACCAACAATCGGTGAGAGAATGTTTGAACGAATATGACGACCAGCACTATAAGTATGACAGTTAGCACAAGATTGATTTAACTGACCACGACGCGTGTGATAGACCATTTCTCCCATATTGTAGGCTTCTAAGGCACCTGGTGAGTTGATTTGTACCGCAACCTTCTGACCACGAGCCTCATTACCTAAATACGCCATAATTTTATCAAGATCTTTATCCTTACTGCCATATGCAAATGCTTTTTCAGCATTGGCAGTGCGACATTCGTTAACAGCTTGATCTAGGTTAATGACTTCACCACGTGCATCATCAAAATAAGGATACTTAGCACGAATGGCTTTAGCATCGGAGAAGCCAGTACAACTACTGTAAGTTTTTCCATTGGCAAAAGGCGTTTTCCACAACTTTTCACCTGCATCAATGTGATCTACGTAGGGAGGAAATTCTTCAACAGATTTTAACTGTCCATACTTGTCAGCATCAAATACATATGCACCAAAACGGAAATCCTCAACCTTCAAAGGGTGACCATTAAATTGAGTACCACCATGCATATCCATAAGATACTTGACCATAGCCTTGCGGTCTGCTTCTGGATCTGTGCCTGCAAAAGTAACAGCAGAAACACCAGTCATAGAGATCCATAATGTTGTTGTGAGCAGTTTTTTCATTTTTGTGACTCTCCCAATGGGTAGCTGTTTGAATATTCAGAGTATTTCTACAAAGTGTGATTTCTTCAGTTTGTAGAAATACTCTGATAAGAGGTTTTGGAAAAGAGATGCCTATTCAGGCACCTCTTTTTAGACCGTTACGCGCAAGTAACGTCGCCTTTGCCTGCTGCACCAGTGTTCGAAGTACAAGAAACTTCGATTTTGTCACCAGCTTTAGCCGCAACACGGAAAGCTAAGAATGGGTTTTGAGAAACAGCACCAGACCAGCCAGCAACCATTACTTCAGCACCATTCAAAGTAGCCGTGATGTCGTTAATGAAATCTGCTGGGTAAACTTCACCAGTTGCCTTGTTCTTACGCAAACCGCTTTCCATTGGGTGCTTGAACAATGCTTTAACTTCATACGAATCGCCTTTGTTTTCGGCTTTTAGACGGAAAGAAATATCAGCCATGATGTAAATCCTTGTATATTGAAAAAGTTGCTAATAAAAAGTTAGAAAACAATTAACCGCCACAGCCGCCGATTGTTACTTTAACTTCGCTCTTAGCCTTTAGCAATTTGCCACCAGCTTTAACGATTGCAACCACATCTTGCGTTTCACCCATCTTGATACGAACTGATGCGAAGCCTTTAGCAGCACCAGAGAACTTGTAAGAACAAGCCAAAGGAACAGCATTTTTAGAAGCGAAAATCGCGATAGCTTCAACGCCTGCAATTGCAGTTGCGTCAACTTCTACAGGTACTACTGCACCGTTCTCAGCGATTGCAGGTGCTTTCAATTTTACATCAGCAGAGTCAGTAGCAGCAGCTGAACCGAATACAGCAGTCGCGCCCTCGTCAATTGATTTAGTTTTAAATGCGGCTTCGTTCCAAGCAGCCAAAACAGTGTTTGGAGCTAGAATACCAGCGTTAACAGCAACGGCAGTAGCGCCAGTAGCCAAACCAGCCTTTAGGAAAGTTCTGCGTTTCATGCTTAGGTTTCTCCTTAGCGAGTGTTAGAGTTAAAAGAAATCAAAGTGTATAGAGATATTCAACAATCTTAGAAATTTCATCATCTGTTAACGCTTTATTGCGCCCAAATGGAAGCATCTGAGATTCAGGCATTAATTCTACACCAGGTTTACCCCAAATTTTATCAAACAATTTCTGTTTGTCAGGATATCGTGCTTGCATTGCCATCAAAGGTGGTCCTATCTCACCAGGAGAAA
Source organism: uncultured Piscirickettsiaceae bacterium (assembly GCA_964561185.1). Lineage (GTDB taxonomy): Bacteria > Pseudomonadota > Gammaproteobacteria > Thiomicrospirales > Thiomicrospiraceae. The sequence continues at coordinate 5,527 of CAZLOM010000047.1, read as the reverse complement.
CACCATCAGCGATCATATGACAAGCTAAACAATTTCCCTTAGATTTGTCAAAGGCAATTTTTTTACCCTCTTCAGCTGGTGTAAGTTTTTTTTCATCCGCTGCCATCGCAACAGGTGCACTCAATGCAAAGTGTACTGCTACCAAGCCTGCTGTCAGCATCCATTTAGATTTTGCCATGCTTTCCTCCTAATTAGAACGCTTGCAAACAAGATGCACTCAGAAAAATGATGTTCGTTGTGAGCGCGTGCATTTGTTGCTTGTTATAGCTTACTGAATGCTGAAAAAAACGCAAGTTTTTTCGCAACATTTTCGATACGGGTATTTAGTCCTTCTATAAAAAAAACTTATAATCACTCTAAAAGATCTTTATTTTTTTCTTTATTTTCTAGCCAATTAGCCTGACTTTCTAACCAAACCGCCAATAGAGGGTTGGCACTCATCTTAACGAACTGCTGAGCGCGTTTTAATTGCGTATTACTGAGCATGAATTGACCAATCATGCCGTAACCACGCGACAAAGCCCAAGCAGAGGATGGTTCATCACCCTGAAGATAATAGGCTTTAGACAATCGTTCCCAGAAGGCAAATGAAAAAGAATAATGCTCCTGTTGTGCTAACAAAAGATCAATTACCTCAGCAGAATGCCCTTGATCCAATAAATAATCCGCATAACCTAACCAAAGACTGAATTGTTGAGGATAAAGTTGCAAATACTTTTGCCACTCTAGTTTTGTCATCTGCGAGGGCGCACTCATCTGCAACCTTAACAAACTCGACCAAAGATGCGTTGGCAACTGACAGGTGGGTACCATATCCTGTTTGACAGTCGATCTCAACCACTGAGATAAGCCTGTTTGATAACATAAGACCTGAGGATCTGTTTGACTGCTTGGACGCGCCGACAAGGCTTCTAAACGCGCCTGAGCCAATGTTAAGGCAAGAGCACTCTGCTTCACCTGCTTACGCTTCATCTGCCTTGCTTTGGCACGACTGTCACTGATGCGTTTCTCGGTGACGGGATGCGTTTGCAACAGCTCAGATCCCTTTGCACCTGAACGGTAACGATCAGATAGGGTGAAAAAAAAATCTGCCATGGCGTTCGGGTCATAACCAGCCTGAGCTAAAGTCTCAATACCAATGCGATCTGCTTCCCACTCATGATCGCGCGAAAAGCGTAGTTCTTGCTCTAATTGATAGGCAATACCACCAGTCATAATTGCCATACCAGCGGCTGGATTCAAACTCCCAACCAATAATCCTGCTAACGCACTCGCTACGGTAGGTGCGGTTCCCTGCCGTTGTTGTTCAAACATTCTGGATAAATGTTCTTGCTCAACGTGCTGAATTTCATGCGCTAAGACTGCGGCAATTTCATCCTCTGTCTTTGCCGACATCAGCAATCCTGTATTGACACCGATCACACCACCAGGTCCAGCAAAAGCATTGATATTGTCGTCGTTAATCAGAAAAAACTGAAAATGGCGGTTTGTTCTGACGTGACGCAACAAACGCTGACCTATGTCCGTGATGTAATCATTTAATTCGGGATCGGTGTTGATATCAGTATAACGATAGAGGCTGGCAATGAAACGAAGAGATAGGGTTTCTTCCACATCAGTAGAAAAACCGACACGCGCAGAACTTCCCAAATCAGGCAATTTGTTATCAACACTTCCCACTGATATGGAAGGAAAAAACCATAAGAAAGCGAGCGTAATACTCAGCAGGACAGATAATCTACTCATTAACAGAACTCATCAAAAACTCACATTGAATATCCCAAAAAGCCGTCATTCCCGCAAAAGCGGGAATCTAGTCTCTTTGATGTTGGAACCCCGCCCACGCGAGGATGACGAAATAATGAGTTATCTTAGCGTTGCCCTTGCGTTAATTCCATTTCTCCATGATTTTGACCACACGCTTCACCCCTGAAACATTACTCGTCACGGTTACGGCAATATGCTGTTCTTCATCCGTCATTAGCCCCAGCAGATACACACTGCTGTTTTCCACCACAATGGTTAGGTGCGTACTCTTAAAGTCACGTACACGCGCCAGATCAGCACGTACGCGCGTTGAAACCACACTGTCAGTAGCAATTGTACTCGCATTGATCGGGCGTTGTACCGTTAACTCGTTAATCACATTTTTGATGCCAGCCACTGACTGAGCCACTTGATGAGCCGTAGCGCGAATCTGCTCACTGGGTACTTGCCCTACCAACAAAACAACGCCATTATATACCGTAACACGGATGCGGTTTGGTTCAGCGTTAAACCCTTGCTTTTCAAACATATCAATCACGCGTTCGTAGGCACCTGCATCTTGAGTAATCTGTTTTTGTGGACGACGATCTTCGCTGACCAGCATTGCACCAGCACCAGCCCCCGCTCCCACCAACACGGGTGCGGCAACACAACCTGACAATAAGGCAATTAAACCAGCAGAAAGAACTAACGTTGAGAAAGACTTCATTACAAATCTCCTTAGTAAAAAAACATATACTACAAAAAACATAAGCCGAACAAAAAAACAGAAACACGACAACACAAGCATCAAGTGCCTTTTATGCGACCCTAAGCATCAAAAGCTGATTGAATCCAACAGGGTGCTGATTGCAAACTGTCCAAGGCGACCACATCAAAACGGATATTATAGTCATACCAACGAGGATGGCATAGCAAAAAATACTGAGCACACTGGCTGATACGCCGTTGTTTTTGCGGGGTGACACTTTCCAATCCAGAAGCAAAGACATCGCTTTTGCCCGTGGTACGACGCAACTTTACCTCAACAAAAATCAACTGATCTTGTGCATGCACAATAAGATCAATCTCTCCTGAGCGACAGCGAAAATTACGCGCAACCAGTTGATAGCCTTGCTGTTGCAACCAAGCAGAGACATAGTCTTCTGCCTGCTTACCCAGCTGATGACTGGTTATTCTGCCGTTGGTGCGGCGACCGTTTCGTTGCTTGGGCTGGGTGCTACTGCATTGGGGTTTGGTTGCCAATTAACAAGCGTTCCTTTACGAAAATTACGCCACTCTAGCTGGCGGTGTACTTGATGATTCTGTGAGGTTAACTTACCTGTTTGCCCTGCAAACTGTGACACATCACGATAAGCCAATAATTGATAAGCGTCGAATCCAAGTGCCTCAAAGGCATTTTTAATCGCACCGTCATTTAATAAATAAGGGGGTACCAGCACCTCCATGCCCGTCAAATCTGGTTCATTGAGCACACTTCCTTTCACGGTTGGTAACGCCTTGCTGGTCGCTAATAGTTTCCAATTTGCCTGATAAAAACGCAAGACGGGAATAAGGGGGCGTGTATTTTTTGCTGAACTCAACGAGATAAAGGCTTGAATGTCCGTTCGCAAACGAGGCTCTGCTTGTACTGACTGCTTCAATGCCTGTTTGAGCGCAACAATACGCTTTTGACTGTTGTCTAAATTCCCTTCTTCCTTTAACCATTTAATGACATCCGTTCCAGCTGGAGAAGTAGGAATTTGCAAAATAGGCGTTTGATCCTGAGCCGTAATCTGCTCTAAGCCCGCCAACAATCGCTTGTCTTGCGCGTCTTGCGTGGCAAAAACAGCAATCGGCATATTTTTGTAACGACGTTGACTCAATAGCTGAGTCAGCTCATCCTCTGGAGCCAAACTCACTTGCAAGCGATGATCAATCTCAGGGTAACGGTTTAAGGCAATCTGTATCGGTGCTGAGAGTTGCGCACCCACGCCTTGAATGTCTGGCTTGGTAAGAGGGCCAATAATTGCATCAGGGGCAAAACCATTTACCTTGGCAACCAATTGATCAACGGGGAGATCATCACTAATGACAATGATTTCAGTATTGGCATTGATGGGGGCTTGCTTGTGTGATTGACGAATACCTTGCACAATATCACGATTGACCTGTTGTAAACTGGGACGATCTGGCAAGAGTACCACCAATCGTTTCAAGCTGATCACTGCCTCATTTTTAACCATTTGACCTGCTGGCTCTGTTGGTGCATTGATTTCTGGGGTCAGCGGTGCTGTATCGCTCACAGGAGGTGCGATTGGTGCTTCAGTGGGGGGTAAGGTTGGCTCTGGGGTTGGCATGATGGGTGTTGTCTGCAGTTGCCCTGTCGGTGAAGTGACTGCTGAGATCACGGGAGCTGGGGAAACTGACTTAGACGGGTGTTGAGCGGTTGGATCAACCACAGGAGCGGGTCTATGCGGTGTACTGTTGGTACAAGCAGACAAACCAATCAAGGTCATCAACAGGCTACCAGAAACCCTAACCATGCGACGCGAGGGTAAGGAAGTTTTTCTATTTTTATCGGATGTCATGTTATAGTGTATCGTCATTAAATCGTTTATAAGTAAAACCAAGTAAAACCATGCGTCATGACCGCATCATTCGGCATTATGTCTATATAGGGTATCACAAGTGAAGTCAGAAAACGTAACTATCAGCGCACAATTATACATGGTTGCTACGCCTATCGGGAATCTTGGTGACATCAGTGAGCGTGCGCTATCGGTGCTCAGTTCCGTTGAGTTGATTGCCGCAGAAGATACGCGCCATACGGGTCAGCTACTGAATGCCTTGGGCATTAAAAAACCTTTATTAAGTGTACATGAGCATAATGAGCGTCAACGTATCGCACAGGTATTGGCGGTTTTAGCAGAGGGTAAATCGGTTGCCTTTGTCAGTGATGCAGGAACGCCTGCCATTTCAGACCCTGGAAGTCTGTTGGCTCGTGGGGTTGCCGAAGCGGGTTATGCGGTCATACCAATTCCTGGAGCAAGCAGTGTGATTACTGCGCTATCTGCATCAGGATTAGACTTGCGTGATGGGTTTGCTTTCATGGGTTTTATGCCAACGAGTAATAAAGCGCAAAAAGCTTTGTTATCACGCTTAGATCAAGCGGTGACGGTGAGCCTTGTCTTTGAGTCACCCCATCGGATTATGTCCACTTTAGAAAGCTTTGCGTTACATTGGGCAGATCGTCCACTCGTGTTGGCGAAGGAGTTGACCAAGGTGCATGAGCGGTTTGTGCGGGGAAGCTGTCACTCTGTCTATCAGGCATTATTAGACCACCCAGATTGGCAAAGAGGTGAGTTTGTGTTGATGCTGGCAGGACAAAACAGTGAGCCAGACGCTGATCAGGATCAACTCACCCTATCCTTAACCAACCTACTCACGCCCCTTCTGGCACAACTCCCCCTGTCACAAGCGGTGAAATTGGCTGTTGACATGACAGGATTGAAAAAGAAAGCCATCTATGATCTCGCCCTGAGTTTGCAAGCTGATTGACAACTGAGTGATGATGACAAAAGAGGATTATGTTGAGCTGAAATATGCTTAGGCATCACAACACCACATACGGCAACATCCGCACGGGAATTCTGGCATCGGATGTGGATTGAAACGCTAGCAAAATAAACAGATACTGATCGCTGATTTTAATCCTCCATCCCTAAAAAGATCACTTTTTTCCTTCTGCTCCCAATAATAAACTTGTACCATTTGTATC
>CAZLOM010000046.1:0-13834 GCA_964561185.1 uncultured Piscirickettsiaceae bacterium | reverse complement strand
TTTTCAAAAAAATAATAGTTAAGTTGATTTGGATCAATAATTGACTGGCTGGATTTATCAGTCACGGCGTAACGCACTGTTCTTAGTATCTCTTAGCTTCGGGCGTTGACGCTTTCGCTTCTCATTTTGTGATATTATGAGCACTTTATCGATTAGTGCTGTAATAGGATAGGTTATTGATGTCTTGCCAAGTATTTCCCGATCAGTATGATGACCAATTAACCGCCAAGCAATTACGTATTTCTGCTCTTTTTCCACAGATTAACTTAGCATTACAGGTGGCTCGGTCGCCTGTCTCTGGTTATCGCATGCGTGCTGAGTTTCGGGTGTGGCATTTGGGGGGATCGTGGGATTATGTGATGTTTGATCCGCAAACCAAGCAACGCCTTATCATTACCGATTGTCCAATGGTGGCTGAACCCATTCGTCAACTGATGATGCCGTTGCGCGAGCTGTTGTTGGCTGATGCTGAATTGTCACGTCGCTTATTTGCGGTGGACTTTCTCACCGCCACCACGGGTGAAGTTTTGGTGACGTTGATCTATCATCGTCCACTGGATGAGGCTTGGGATCAGTCAGCAGGTGCCTTGTCTCTGCCACAAAATGTGATGCTTTTAGGGCGATCTCGTGGTAAAAAACGTGTTCTTGTTCGTGATTATGTCGAAGAAGTGTTGCCCTTACCCAATCAGTCCAGCTTCAAAATTCGTCATGTCGAAAACGCGTTTAGTCAGCCAAATGCGATGGTTAATCAGCAGATGTTGGCGTGGGTTGCCGAAGGAGTTGCGCAGATGACGGAATTGCGCGATGCGTTGGAGTTATACGGTGGTGCAGGAAATTTTACCTGTGTGTTGGCGCAATACGCACGCTCAGTGGTGATGACTGAGTTGTCACGCCAAGCGGTACACTCGGCACAACTGGCCTTTGCTGAAGCTCAGATTGAGAATGTGCAGATTGCCGCCATGGACAGCGAACAGGTATCAACCCTATTGTCTCAATCAGGCGATGGAACGGCACTGCGTTGGCAAGATAAAGATTATGAATTTGATTTGGTTTTGGTTGATCCTCCCAGAGCAGGACTGGATGAGGTCACAAGAGCCTTGGTTCAGCGTTTTGAACACATTATTTATATCTCATGCAATCCTGAAACCTTAGCGCGAGATCTACAAGTGTGGGAAACTACGCATGAGGTGAAGGCATGGGCAATGTTTGACCAATTTCCTTACACCCATCATATCGAAATGGGTGTGTTGTTACAGCTTCGATCTGAGCGTTGATCTGAAAATTTGATCTTAAACAGGAGTTTGCAGAATGCTGATGAGTGTCTGGGTATGGTTGGGTGCGATTATGGTCGGCTTGAGTCTCGGATTGTTGGGTTCGGGTGGCTCATTCATGACCATTCCTATTTTGATTTATGTGGTGGGACAGGAAGAGAAAGTTGCCTTTGCCAGTGCCTTAGCCATTGTGGGGATGATCAGCTTTTTCAGTGCGTTAAGCTATGCAAGGAGCGGACAAATTGAGTGGCGTAGCGTCGTTTGGTTCGGTTTCCCTGGTATGGTCGGTGCCGTTGTCGGTGTCTATTTTGCGCGTTATATTCCCGCTTGGACGCAGATGATGCTGTTTGCTGTGTTGCTGTTTGGTGCCGCCTACTTGATGTTTCGTCCCTTCGATCTTAAAAATGAACAAGAACATGAGCCTCGTGCCGTGGGTATGATTGTGCTCGATGGGCTTGTGGTTGGCGCAGTCACAGGTATTGTCGGGGTTGGCGGCGGGTTTTTAATCATTCCAGCTTTGGTGTTGTTGGGTGGCTTGTCTATGTCGCTGGCAGTGGGGACTTCATTGGTGATCATTACCATGAAGTCGCTCAGTGGCTTTTGGGAGTATCTGCACGTACTCGATGATTTGCATCTCTCGCTAGACTGGGAGGTGATTTTACTCTTTGGCTTATTAGGGATTGTTGGTGGACAAATTGGTCATCTTTTGAACAGTCGCTTACCACAAGACTTACTGCGCAAACTCTTTGCAGGCTTCTTAGTCATGATGGGTACATTTATTTTTTGGCAGAATTTGCCTAAGTTAACAGGAGCTTTCTCATGAAACAATTTTCTTCTTTATTGGTTGTTGGTGCATTGACTGTGGGTTCAGCGCAAGCAGGTGATGATTTGGTTCAGGCAATATTCGCCAGTACGCAAGGGGTGTCTGCTGGAATGCAAGCGGGTATTGCTCAACAGTTGGCAAAAAAAGGCTATGTTGCACAAGCAGGTCAGGTAGCTACGGCAAAATGTGGTGTGGTGCCAATCAAGAATGAGATTAAGGACTTAAATGGTGATGGACAAGCTGAAGTCTTAATGCTCATTGGCAATGCTTGCACTTCGGGTACCATTGGTTCAACCATGTATCTCTTTACGCAGGAAGCTGATGGCAGTGTGCAGAGACATTTTGGTTTCTCTGCTTCTGGATACGAATTTTTTCCGAGCAAAAAGCCTAACCCAGCAGGAGATGATGCTTGGCCAGCGGTACTTGTAAAAGGTACGGGGGATTGTCAGCCTGTTTGGGGGTATCATGGTGGTCGTTATGGTTTTGATCACCTTTATGAAAATAAAAAAGGTGCTTGCTATGTGCCTCAGTCAGATAATGTGGGTGGTTGATTTTTTTCATGTCTCCTTCTGAAAAAGCGTTCATTACGCCACCCAAAGCCCTGCTTAAACCTGTTGGTCGTGCGATTGTACAGAATGGCATGATTAACGAGGGTGATCGTGTATTGTTAGGGTTGTCGGGTGGTAAAGACTCCTTGGCGTTGTTGATGATCTTACGTCATCTGCAAGGTCACGCGCCTGTCAGGTTTGATCTTGCGGCTTGTACCGTTGACCCTGAAATTCCTGGATTTGACCCTTCACCTTTACGACAGTTTTTAGCAGAATTAGGCATTCCTTACTTTTATGAAAGCCAAGCGATTGCCGATCAAGCTGAAACCTCTATGCAGGGCGACTCTTTTTGTTCCTTTTGTGCCAGAATGAAGCGAGGTGTTTTGTATTCTGTAGCGCGTCGAGAGGGTTATGGGGTGTTGGCATTGGCACAACATCTGGACGATGTCGCGGAAAGTTTGTTTATGTCGCTGATGTATCAGGGCAGTTTACACACCATGAAAGCCAATTACGTGATTGATGCAGGTGATTTGCGCGTCATTCGCCCTCTGATCGAAGTGCGTGAGCGACAAACACGAGCCTTTGCTCAATCCGCAGGTTTACCGATTATTTTGGATAACTGTCCTGCTTGCTTTGCCAAACCACAACAACGTGCCCGCATGAAGGATTTATTAGCGCGAGAGGAAGCGATTAATCCAAATCTTTTTGCGAATCTTAAATCTGCCATGAAGCCTTTAATGTCTGATCGGGGTCGTAGATGACCGAGAAATCTAAGGCTAGTTTATTGATTGGCTTTTTGCGCTTCTGTTCGTGGCTTCCTTTGCCCATCGCTCATCTGCTCGGTGTTGTGATGGGGATAGTCTATTTCCCCTTTGCAACGCGTGATAAGCGTATTATTCGTACCAATCTGATGATCGCCTTTCCTCAATACTCTGTGTTGGCGCGTTGGTGGATCATGTTTCGTTTCTTTATGAATTTAGGCAAAACCGTTACCGAGCTAGGGGCTTTATGGTTGTGGGAAAGGGATCGGTTATTGCCGTTGGTGAAAGAGGTGCGAGGGCAGGCGTATTTGGATCAGGCGTTAGCTCAGGGTAAAGGGGTTATGTTGTTATGTCCTCACTGGGGGGCATGGGAGTTGATGGGAGTCTATTGGTCGGCTTTGTATGCCATTACCAATTTGTACCAACCACCCGATTATCCAGAGGTTGCCGATTTTATTAAACAGTCTCGTGAACGCATGGGCGCGAACCTTGTACCGACAGATGTTTCTGGTGTTCGTGCCTTATTGTCTGCACTCAAGCAAAATCAATTCATTGGTATTCTGCCTGACCAAGACCCAGGTAAAACAGGCGGTGTTTTCGCCCCTTTTTTTGGTAAGCCTGCGAATACCATTGTATTGGTCGGCAAACTATTGAAACGTAGTCAGTCTCCTGTGTTGTTTACAGTATGTGAACGATTGAGTTGGGGACGAGGCTATCGCGTGCATATCATTCCAGCATCACCTGATATTTATCATGAAGATGAAGTGGAAAGTGCCACTGCGCTGAATCAAGGGGTTGAGATCTGCGTTAGTCTTAACCCAGAACAATATGTTTGGAATTATAAACGTTGGAAGCAGTCTTCAGTCAAGATTTACCATTAAGTAGGCATAGAATGAGTGAGCCACCAAGCCTGCCACATGGTACAATAAACAGCTGATGCAGAGGCGATAGGCTCGTCTGATCTGCGGTTTTTGGTTGGCAGTTTTCAATAGATTTAGTGAGAGAAAGGAAAGGTTATGTCAGAACAAGTGTGTGCATTAAGTGGTGAAGTCTGTGAAGGGTTGGTGAGTTTTGACGTAACGGGCGGTAGTGACTCTGCCGTTATTGACATTTGTCCAGCGTATCAGGCGCAATTAACAGGTGAGTCAGAGGTCGTTGCTAATCAGTGGCGTTTTTTAAGTGATGCAATCTGGTCGCCAACGCCTGCTGTGCAAGTGGTTGCCTATCGTATGTTGCATCGTTTGGCGGACATGGGAGAGACATGGGCGCAAGATTTGCGTGACTCAGCTTATCTCGAAGAAGACATCAAGGCATGGGCAGAAGCAGGGATGTCAACGGCAGAGGAGGATGACGATCCTAAACCTCGTGACAGCAATGGTATGATTCTCGAAGAAGGCGACAGTGTGACCTTGATCAAAGACCTAGAAGTAAAGGGCGGTGGTTTCACTGCCAAGCGTGGTACTTTGGTTAAGAACATCCATCTGACCAATAACCCTAAACATATTGAAGGCAAGGTCAATGGGACCACCATCGTTTTGGTGACTGCCTACTTGAAGAAAGCTTAAGTTTTTGCGCTGAACAGGTGAGGATTCAATCGTGACATCTGAGATGACGCAACATCATTTTTCTGCCCAACAACTGGCAAAGCGTTACCGTCGTCGTCAGGTGGTGGACGATGTCAGCTTTCACCTCTACAGTGGCGAGGTGGTTGGTTTGCTTGGGCCCAATGGGGCAGGCAAAACGACCACTTTCTATATGATGACGGGTTTGATACAGGCAGATGCAGGTCATATTTTATTGGATGGGCAAGACATTACTCAACTCCCCATGCACGAGCGAGCCAAGCGCGGTATTGGTTATTTACCGCAAGAAGCCTCTATTTTTCGCCGTTTGTCGGTGGCGGATAACATCATGGCGATTTTGGAAATGCAGTCGCATTTGGATGAAAGCGCACGGGAAGAACGCTTGGAAAATCTCCTGACGGCTTTAGCCATTACCCATATTCGTGACAGCTTAGGGCAAGCCTTGTCAGGCGGTGAGCGTCGTCGGGTGGAAATTGCACGCGCCTTAGCCATCAATCCTTTTTTTCTTCTGCTTGATGAACCTTTTGCGGGGGTTGATCCCATCGCAGTTGCCGACATCCAGTCCATCATTCGTCAGCTCAAAGCCAGTGGCATTGGGGTGTTGATCACCGATCACAATGTGCGGGAAACCCTGTCTGTGGTTGACCGTGGTTACATCTTGGCTGAGGGGCATATTCTGGCTGAAGGCACACCTGAGTCTTTACTCAATAACCCCGAAGTCATTCGCGCCTATTTGGGTGAAAACTACGCCATTGCCCGTGTATAATCCTTGTGCGCAGACAGTAAGCAGATTATTCCGTTAAGATATACTGTCTGTCCATGTCTGTTCCCTTGACCATCAATTGCAACATAACGGGGCGAGCAGGATTTTGAGCCTCGTAATCAACTAAGATGCGCACAGAGTCATCTTCCCATTGATAAGCATTGTAAGAGGGAAAGCCTGCAACCAAACGTTTCATGCGTTTGCTCGGTGCACCAATGCTGGCACTGATTTGCTTCACCACGGCATCAATATCAATTCCTTGTGGTTTATTGCTATATAAACCTGAGAAAGGACGATAGAGCACACGCAAGCCTGTCAAGGTTTGATAGTCCTCATAGAAAAAGTCCATCCGATAGACTTCACGCAAAATACTTCTGGGGTAAAAGCGTGTAATGGTGGGCATAGACAGCTGATCGTTCTGTTTTTTCAGTTCAGTAACACGTGCTAACACCATGTCGGTTGCCATGATGTCACCCCCAAACTCTGGGGTTTTGACGAGACCGTCCCAACCTAAGATGATTTCAGCAATATCATCGCGACTGCTGCCCACAGGGGCAAGGTTCAATAGCTGAAAGTCAGAAGGCTTCTCAGCCGATGCGATGGTCGATAAGCCGAGGGCGACACAAGCCAATAAACCTCTGAAGGTAGATTGAATAGGGGTAATCATGTTGGGTTAATCCAATAACGGGTCATTGATGATTCAAGCTCAGTTAAGGCTCTTTGATAGACTGATTTTTTGAAACTGACTACCTCATGCACGGGTTGCCAATAATCCACCCAACGCCATTGGTCAAATTCAGGCTCACTGCTGGCGGTTAGGTTAATGCGATCATCTTCGCTGAGCAGTCCGAGCATATACCAAATTTGCTTTTGTCCAATACAAACAGGCTGACTGTTCTGACGCACCAAGCGTTTAGGTAACTCATAATGCAACCAATCATCCGTTTTTCCGAGAATACGCACATCACTCGGTTCTAAACCGATTTCCTCTCTTAACTCACGAAATAAAGCTTGTTGTGGCGTTTCATTTTGTCGGATGCCCCCTTGGGGAAACTGCCAAGCCTCCTGCCCAATTCTGCGCCCGAAAAACAGACGCTGGGCACGACTGACCAGAATAATACCAACATTCAAGCGATAGCCTTGTGCATCAATCACAGGCAGGAACCTCTTCATTACGATTATAATAGGCATTATTTTAACGAAATTGAAGCCGTCTGTCTTCTTTTTTCAGGAGTTAGGCGCGTCATTTAGGGGAGAATAAGGATGACACAAGCAATGATCAACACGACGATGACGAACAAACTGGCTATTTTTGATTTGGACAACACCCTGATTGGGGGCGATAGTGACCATGCGTTTGGGCAGTTTTTGATTGAGCAAGGCATGGTCGATGCTCAGTTGCATGCTCAGGTTAATGATGCTTTTTACGAAGACTATAAAGCAGGAACTTTGGATATTATTGCCTATCAGCGATTTGCACTGGCACCCTTGGTGGGCTTGTCAGTGGCGGCGTTAGACAGCTTGCATCAAGGCTTTATGCAAACCGTTATTCATAAGCTGGAACTGCCCAAAGCGCGTCAACTGATCGAACAGCATCGTGCTTTAGGGCATCGGTTGTTGGTCATTACCGCAACAAACCGTTTTGTCACCGCACCCATTGTGGCATGGTTAGGGATTGATGAATTGATCGCTACGGAACCCAGCATGACTGCCAAGGGCGAGATTTTAGGCGATGTTTCAGGTATTCCTAGCTTTCAAGAAGGGAAGATTCAACGCCTAGACACTTGGTTAGCCGAGCAGACAGAAACCTTCGATGAAACGTGGTTTTATTCCGATTCACGCAACGACCTCCCGTTACTCAAGCGCGTGACCCATCCCGTTGCCGTTGACCCAGACGAAGTATTGCGTGATTACGCCGAGCAAGCAGGATGGGTGGTAATGTCATTACGAGACTAGGCATCAGCGTCAAAATGAGCAGATAGGATACAGATAGGATAAGAGATGAAATGGCAAATCCTGCTCGATGATGCGTAAAAACGAACCATATCATGAAAACGCATATTCTGGTATCATATCAAAGAGAGGGTTATATTTTGTCAGCAGTATAAAAGCGCGTTGCTCATAGCGCATGTGATGCGCGGCTTATCCGCCTGCTTCTGTCAGGGATAACTCGGAAAAATCCATAACACCATAAAGGATGAAATATGACTGAAAAGTTCGTTGATCTCGATCCACAAGAAACCCAAGAGTGGTTAGATGCCTTGGCATCGGTTGTGGAGTTCGAAGGCACTGAAAAAGCACAACATTTAATCAATAATCTGATCGCTTATGCCAGAAGATATGGTATAGACACGCTTTACAGTGCCAACACCCCTTATATCAATAGCATTCCTCCAGAGCAACAAGCTGTGTATCCTGGTGATCAAGAATTAGAAGGACGCTTACGCTCGCTGATTCGTTGGAATGCCATGGCGATGGTGGTGAAAGCGAACCGTTTATCGACAGAATTGGGCGGTCATATTGCTTCTTTTGCCTCTAGTGCAACCCTCTACGAAGTGGGTTTCAACCATTTCTTCAAGGGTCCAGATGCCCCTAATGGTGCGGACATGATCTTTTTCCAAGGACACACTTCCCCAGGGATGTATTCACGTGCTTTCATCGAGGGACGCTTAACCGAAGAAGATCTAGGGCGTTTCCGTCAAGAGGTTGATGGGAATGGATTGTCGTCTTACCCACACCCGTGGTTAATGCCTGACTTCTGGCAATTCCCAACCGTCTCTATGGGTTTAGGACCTTTGATGGCGATTTATCAAGCGCGTTTTATGAAATACCTAGACGCACGTGGCTTGATTGACGCAGAAGGTCGTAAAGTCTGGGCTTTCTTAGGTGATGGTGAAACCGATGAACCAGAATCTCAAGGGGCGATTGCCTTAGCGCATCGTGAAAAACTCGATAACCTTGTTTTTGTGATCAACTGTAACCTACAACGCTTGGATGGACCAGTGCGCGGTAACGGCAAGATCATTCAAGAATTAGAAGGCAACTTCCGTGGTGCAGGCTGGAATGTCTTGAAGGTTGTGTGGGGAAGCGAATGGGATGGTTTGTTGGCGCGTGATAAGTCAGGCAAGTTGATGCAACGCATGATGGAAGTCGTGGACGGTGAGTATCAAGCCTACAAGGCGCGTGGTCCTGCTTATGTGCGTGAGCATTTCTTTGGCAAGTATTCAGAAACAGCTGATCTTGTGAAAGACATGACCGATGATGAAATCTTCAAGCTATCACGTGGCGGTCATGACCCACGTAAAATTTATGCCGCTTACAAACAAGCCGTTGAGCATAAGGGTCAGCCTACGGTCATTTTAGCGCATACCGTGAAAGGTTACGGTATGGGGGAATATGGTGAAGCGGCAATGGCGGCACACCAGCAGAAGAAATTAGACATTAACGGCTTGCGTCATTTCCGTGACCGTTTCAGCATTCCCATTTCCGACAGTGAATTGGACGATGTGCCTTTCTACAAGCCACAGGAAGATTCTGCGGTGATGAAGTATGTGCATGAGCGTCGTCAAGCCTTAGGCGGTTATTTGCCTACTCGTCAAGATAAAGCAGAGTCTATGACAGTGCCAGAATTGAGTGCATTCGATGCCATGTTACAAAGCTCAGGTGAGCGTAGCATGTCAACCACCATGGCATTTGTGCGTATCCTTGCCGTATTACTGCGTGACAAAGCCTTGGGTCAACGTATTGTGCCTATCATTCCAGACGAAGCGCGTACTTTTGGTATGGAAGGTTTGTTCCGTCAGGTAGGGATTTACGATCCAGCAGGTCAGTTGTATGAGCCTGTCGATTCTGATCAGGTGATGTGGTACAAGCAAGCACAAAACGGTCAAGTTCTGCAAGAAGGGATTAACGAAGCTGGCGCGATGTCGTCATGGATTGCGGCGGCAACCGCATACACCAATCATGGTATCGCCATGATGCCTTTCTACATCTACTACTCAATGTTCGGTTATCAACGTATTGGCGATTTGGTCTGGGCGGCTGGGGATTCACAAGCGCGTGGTTTCTTGTTAGGCGGAACAGCAGGTCGTACCACCCTTGCGGGGGAAGGCTTACAGCATCAGGACGGTCATAACCTCATTCAATTCGGGCAGGTGCCTAACTGTATGACCTACGACCCTACTTTCGCTTATGAACTTGCGGTGATTGTGCAAGATGGTTTACGTCGCATGATGACTGAAAAAGAGGCCATTTTCTACTATATCACGGTGATGAACGAAAATTACGAGCATCCCGCTTTGCCATCCGAAGCAGGCATTGAAGATGACATTCTACGTGGTATGTATCGCTTTTCGACGGCTGACGGTGACGGGGTTCGCGCTCAGTTGATGGGCTCTGGCACGATTTTACGCGAAGTGATTGCGGCGGCTGAGTTGTTATTGAATGACTTTGGCGTACAATCGGATGTATGGTCAGTAACCAGCTTCAACCTCTTAAAACGTGATGGCGATGAAGCGCATCGTTGGAATATGTTGCACCCATTGGAGCATCCCAAAGTGCCATTCATTACCAAGCAATTGGCTGGCAGTGAAGGTCCTGTGATTGCCGCAACCGATTATCTACGTGCTTATGCCGATCAGGTTCGTGCTTACATTCCTGGGGATTACGTGGTCTTGGGTACTGATGGTTATGGTCGTTCTGATACCCGTGCGAAATTGCGTCAGTTCTTTGAAGTGAACCGCTATTACATTGTGTTGGCAACGCTCAAAGCCTTGTCAGATCGTGGTGAAGTACCTGTTGAGCATGTTGCTGATGCAATTGCTCGCTATGGTATCAATCCTGAAAAGCCAACCCCTTGGACAGTGTAAGGAGCGACCATCATGACCATTAAAGCAATGTTGCTCCCTGACATCGGAGATTTTAAGAGTGTTGATGTCATTGAAGTTCTCATTAAAAACGGTGATGTGGTTGCCGTTGATGATCCCTTATTGGTGTTAGAAAGTGATAAGGCAACCATGGAAATTCCGTCACCCATGGCTGGAAAAATTGTCGCTTTGAAGATCAAAGTGGGTGATAAGGTCAATACAGGCGCGTTGATTGCCGACATTGACAGCGATGATGCTGTTCCTGCCAAAACCAGTGACGCACCTGCACCAACCGCTTCACCAACACAAGCCGTTATTCCTGCGCCAACGCCAGTCGTAGCGAGTGTTTCTGCATCATCTCCTGCGACCTTACCAGCAGAAAAGCCGATTAACGCCCCTGTCGTTGGGTCGGCTTCACACGCCAGTCCGTCTGTGCGTTTGTTTGCGCGTGAGTTAGGCGTGGACTTGTTGAAAGTGACGGGTTCAGGTCATAAGGGACGTATCACCAAAGAAGACGTGCAAGGCTTCATCAAGTCGGTGATGACAGGAAGCGTTAAATTGGTGTCTGCTGATGCCACCAGTGTTGGTTCTGGTATTCCTGTCATCAAAGTACCGAATTTTGCTGAGTTTGGTGAGATTTCCTCTGAACCCTTATCACGCATCAAAAAGATTTCAGGCAAGCATCTACAAGCCTGTTGGCTTAACGTACCGATGGTAACGCAGTTCGATGAGTGTGATGTTACCGAAATGGAGGCATTCCGTTCTTCGTTGAAAGAGCAGGCTAAAGTGCGTGGTGTCGGTGTTACGCCATTGATCTTTGTCATTAAGGCGGTGGTTGCGGCACTCAAGAAGTTCCCACAAGTGAATGCTTCTTTATCAGCTGACGGTGAGAACTTGATCTTGAAGCACTACTACCACATTGGTGTTGCCGTAGATACGCCAAATGGCTTGGTGGTGCCAGTGATTCGTGATGCGGATAAAAAATCCGTGTGGGAATTGGCAGAAGCCTTGAAAGAGTTGAGTCATAAAGCGCGTGAAGGCAAGTTATCGCCAACCGATATGTCAGGGGCAAGTTTCTCGATTTCGAGTTTGGGCGGTATTGGGGGAACACAGTTTACGCCCATCGTTAACGCACCAGAAGTGGCGATTCTTGGGGTTTCTAAAGCGAAGATGCAACCTGTATGGAACGGCTCTACCTTTGAACCACGCTTGATGATGCCTTTCTCCATGTCTTATGATCATCGCGTGATTGATGGCGCACAAGGGGTGAAATTCACCACCCATTTGGGCAAGCTATTGACCGATATTCGTCAACTGTTACTCTAAGGAGGGAATATGGCACAATTAGTAGAAATTCCTATTCCCGATCTAGGGGATTTCAAAGACGTTCGCGTGATTGAGATTTTGGTCAAAGTGGGCGAGGATGTCAGCATTGATCAGCCACTCATTACGCTAGAAAGTGATAAGGCAACGATGGAAATTCCTAGCCCACACTCAGGTAGTATCTCTGCGTTGAGCGTGAAGGTTGGTGATCTGCTCAACTCTGGTAACGTCATTGGTAAAATGGCGTTATCTTCTGCGGCAAGTGCGGCTAAGGTCGTGTCAGAAGAAAAGCCAGTGCAGAAAGAAAAGAGCAATCATGTTGCCTCTATGCCTGCATCGGTGGAACAAAAGCCTGTTGACATGACCTGCGAAGTCTTGGTCTTGGGTGGTGGTCCTGGTGGTTACACCGCCGCTTTCCGTGCCGCTGACTTGGGCAAAAAAGTCATTCTGGTGGAAAAGTTCCCCGTGATTGGTGGTGTGTGCTTGAATGTCGGCTGTATTCCCTCTAAGACACTGCTTCATATTTCACACATTCTGAATGAAACCAAGGAGATGGCAAGCCATGGCGTTACCTTTGGTGAGCCACAAATCGACATTGACAAGATGCGTGGTTTCAAAGAAAGCGTGATCAAGAAATTAACGGGTGGTTTGGCTGGCTTGGCAAAGCAACGTAAGGTTGAAGTGGTGACTGGCTTTGGTCGTTTTAGCGACAGTCATACGCTCACTGTGACCAATGCCGAAGGTGAAGAAAAGCGTATTCGTTTCGAGCAAGCGATCATCGCGGTGGGTTCTCGTCCGATTAAACTGCCGTTTATTCCTCATGATGATCCGCGCGTCTGGGATTCTACTGATGCGTTAAACTTGCAAAATATTCCGTCTAAATTGTTGATTTTAGGGGGAGGTATCATTGGGTTAGAGATGGCTCAGGTTTATGGTGCCTTAGGCAGTCAAATCACCATTGTGGAATTGATGGATCAGTTAATTCCAGGTGCGGATGCTGATATGGTGCGTCCCTTGATGAAACGCATTAAGCCAAAATACAAAAACATCTACCTAAAAACCAAGGTGATTGCGGTCGAAGCCACAGCTAAAGCCTTAACCGTTACCTTTGTCGGTGAAGATGAAAAAATTTGGCGCGAAGACTTTACCGCGATTCTTGTGTCAGTTGGGCGCGCACCAAATGGGGCGAGCATTGATGCTGATCAAGCAGGCGTTGAGGTTGATGAGCGGGGCTTTATTCATGTCGATGCCCGTCAAAAAACCAATGTGGATCACATCTATGCGATTGGTGATGTGGTTGGACAACCCATGTTAGCACACAAAGCGGTGCATGAGGGTAAGACAGCCGCAGAAGTGATCGCAGGTTTACCATCAGCCTTTACGCCTGTGAGTATTCCGTCCGTTGCCTACACTGACCCAGAAGTGGCTTGGGTTGGTATGACAGAGCGTGAAGCGAAAGAGAAGGGCTTTGACATTGAGGTTGGTGTTTTCCCGTGGGCGGCAAGTGGTCGTAGTCTCAGTTTGGGGCGTGATGAAGGCATGACTAAGGCAATTTTTGATGCTAAAACGCATCGCCTACTTGGTGCGGCAATGACGGGACCCAATGCAGGTGAATTGGTCGCTGAGGCTTCACTTGCCTTAGAAATGGGCGCGGATATGGCAGACATTGCGCTCACCATTCATCCACATCCTACCCTTTCTGAAACCTTCGCCTTCGCCGCTGAAATGGCAGAAGGCACGATCACTGATTTGATTTCACCAAAACATCGCAAGAAGTGATTGGTTGTTGAATGAACATCTGTGTGAAAAACGATCAAACCGCCCGACAGGGCGGTTTGATGATTTAATGCCTCACCCGCCACCAAATCAATCCCACAACCATGCCAAATAAGCCACC
>CAZLOM010000045.1:0-13893 GCA_964561185.1 uncultured Piscirickettsiaceae bacterium | reverse complement strand
AACCCGTCAACATGCTTAACGCGATAAATGACATCATCCATCCACTCGTCACCGATCATCGTTTTTAATCCTTTAGTTATAGGCTTATCGCAATTTATATGGTATCATCTCGCGAATATGGGTGCGACAGCGTTAGCATAATTTAGTACGAGTTGTCACGCTACAAATAGCTTGTAAGGCATCATCGACTGACCAAGGTAAGGAAAAATCATGAAAGATATTAAGCCATTGATGTTGTGGGCTAAGGCGAATGGTGAGACAAAGATTGTTGATCGCATTCTGGTGAAGCTATTACCTGATCTGATTAAGGCTAATCAGCAGGTTACTGCGGACATGCTTGATGATCAAACGGTTGTCGAGATCCCCAGTGATCTATATGAGCGTATGCAAAGCATAGCAGAAGACTTAGTTGGTCAGCGTTATTGCGCGTAAGGGAGTAGCACCATGTTCGATATTCATCAGTATAAATTCGACGAGCAACATAATAGCATCACCATTGGTGGTGAGGCGATGATTTTCCATTGCCATCACTATATCAATTATTTGCAACGCTCTATTTTAGATGCCGACTACATTGATAGTCGTCGTTTTCTGATTGGCTCTGCCGCTGACGCGGTACACCATCAATTAAAGAGCCTTTGTGAAGGCTTAAGCCTTGATGATGCCAAAACGATGGCAGAGGAAAGCTATAAGGCTTTCGGGTACGGGTTAATTGACTTGTCTGGTATGAATGAAACAGGTGTTGAATTAACCACCTATAAGTCTTTCTTTTCTAAAACATGGGAAATGAAGTTTGGTCAGAGTGATAAGCCTGTTGATTATTACACGACAGGGTTTCTTGCCGCGGTGTTTGCGGTACTCTATGGTCATGACCTAAGTGCCATTCATGCCGAACAAACGACCTGCATGGCTTGTGGTGATAAGGTGAATACACACGTTATTCGCTTGGGCGAAGGCAATTTTGCAACCTATCCGCCTAAAGCACCAACACGTTATAAAGAGGTCCCCAAGTTAAGTTTGAATTGGGAGCATGAAGATAAGGTTACTCAGGCGTTCCTTGGGGCGCATGCTTATTTTGTAGGCAATGCCGAAGGCTATATTCCAGCGTTTGGGGTTTACATTGTGCGTAACCAGAGTGATTACATCAATCGCTTGCAATTTGAGTTTATGCGCGAGATGAAAGCGGTTGCTGGAGAATATGGGGAAAAGTTGGCTTCTGAATTGTTGTTAGAGGCAGGTCATGCCTGTGGCTTCTTTACCTACGGTGGTATTATGAACTCGGATGAGTGGAAAGGGGCTGTCTTACCTTACCTAGAAACCAAAGAAGATTGGATTAAAGGCTTGTCAGCGTTAATCAATACCATGGGATGGGGCTATCATACCGCAGTAACCTTATCGCGTGAATATGCCGTTTTCCGTAATTACAACGATTTTGAAGACCTGAGTTATATGCGTATGTATGGGGAAAGTCCTTATCCCATTCATTGGGCGAACAGCGGTGGTTTTACGGGGTTAATGCAATTGGTTTATAACACGGATATCGTCAACGGTCATCGTATTGATACCGAAGAAGCCTTCCGTGAAATGCGTCGTACCGCACACGCTAAGTATAAAACCAATATGACCAAGGGTATCGCTTGTGGCGATGACTTCTTAGAAGTTGAAATTTCTCTGTAAGATATTATCGTGCATTTGAATCATCAGATCGGATTTTATAATAAACTGCATCAGCGCTGGAAATCTGTTAATGAGAGAACCAGCTTAGCTGAGGTGTTTGACTTAACGCTTGGTTTTGTGGTGGATCAGCTTGCCTACCAACGGGCATTAGTTTTTGTTCATGATGATAAAACAGGTTTGTTTCGTGTTAAAGCCTCAGCGGGTTATGATTCAGCAGATGCCTCACGTATTTCTAAAATCATTACCTTGTTGTTATCTGGTGAGGTGATTGAAACACTACGTGTCACCGCAGAGAGCATTACGCATACAGAGCGTTACCCCAATTCCATCATCTCTTCTTTTATTCAACCCTTAGGACTACAAGAGGCATGGTTGAGTTTGTTCGGAGGGGATGCGGATGTGCCCTTTGGCTTAATTGTTGTAGGGAATCATCACAAGCCATATATGAGTGCTGTTGATAATGCCCAGCAAATTGTTGCTCTGCGCAATTTGGTTTCTAATCTTTCTTACACGTCTAATAACATCTTATTTTATCAAGCATGGCAAAAAGAGAAAGCATTACTGCAAAAAAATATTGATGTACGAACGCATCAATTAAGAGAGCAAAAAGAAACCTTTGAGGCCATTTATCAATCCTCTCGTGATGGTATTGCTATTTTAGATGTGCACACAACCGCCTTTTTAGATGCCAACCCTTCTTATCTTGCGATGACTGGCTATAGCAAAGTTGAATTGTTGCGATTGAGTTGTTTATTGCTTACGATTGAAGAAGATCGCGAAAGAAGTCAGGTTGCCCTAGAAGAGTTATCAACCAAAGGATTTATTAGCGATTTTTATAAAACCTGTCTCAATAAATCTGGCGAACCATTTATTGTCAATATGTCCATGGTATTGATGAATCAGGGTGAACAAATTCTGGTGACAGCTAAAGATGTGACTGAAAAGATGCGTCTTGAGCGCGATCTTATTCTTGAAAAAGAAAAAACAGAACAAGTTAACGAAGAATTGCGTCATCTGGCAAGTAATCTCGAAAGTATGGTTCAACAACGAACACAAGAATTAAGTCAGGCATTGATTGAGGCAAAGGCGGCAACAGTAGCCAAAAGTAATTTTCTAGCCACCATGAGTCATGAGATCCGAACGCCCATGAATGGCGTACTGGGGATGACTAATCTGCTATTGGATACTGACCTAAGCGATGAGCAGAAAAACCTGATAGGGGTGTTGAAAAATAGCGGTCAATCCTTATTGACCATTATCAATGATATTTTAGATTTTTCTAAAATTGAAGCGGGAAAACTGGAGTTAGAAAAAATACCCTTTAACCTGTGCGAGCTGATCGCGGATGTGCGTAAGGTTTTTCAAGCTCAAGCAGAGGAAAAAGGGTTAAGTTTGACCTGTGCGATTACCCCACAGCTATCCACCTTGGTGTGTGGTGATCCCACAAGGATTCGCCAAATTTTGTTTAATTTGCTTTCTAACGCGCTCAAATTTACCCAATCTGGTGGCGTAAGCATTGATATTCAGCTAGGCGATCAGCCACAGTATTATCATGTCACGGTGAGTGACTCTGGGATTGGTCTGTCTCCTGAGGTGCAAGCAAAGTTGTTTACCGCCTTTACTCAGGCAGATGCGTCGATTACGCGTCAATACGGTGGGACAGGTTTAGGTTTAGCGATTTGTGCTAAATTGGTTGAGCTGATGCAAGGTCGCATTTGGATTGAGAGTGAGGTTGGTCAGGGTTCCAAATTTCATTTCACCTTCTATACTGAGGGATGTGATCTTCAAAAACAAGGAAGCCTGCTTCAGCAAGACGAAGCGATAGATTTCTCTTCTTTGCGCGTGCTTTTGGTTGAGGATAATCCTGTTAACCGTCTGCTGGCAACCAAGCTATTACAAAAAATGCAGATTACGCCTGATACCGCAAACGATGGACTGGAAGCCTTAGAGCAGGTGTATGATCACCGCTATGACATTATCTTGATGGACATGCAAATGCCCAATATGGATGGCTTAACAGCAACGCGCGAAATTCGTAAGCTGACCAACATCATTCAACCACACATCATTGCCTTAACTGCCAATGCCTTTGCAGAGGATCAGCAGGCCTGTTATGATGCGGGTATGAATGATTTTGTGAGTAAACCGATTGACGTGAAACGCTTAAACTCAGCCATTGCGCAAGCCAATCGGCATCAGGTTCATTGACAGGTTCATTGACTTAAGTCGTTGGTGATTGCGCCTGCGCCATTTGAGCTTCTTGCATTTGTTGTAAAAAATCATGTAATGATTTTAAGATGTCGGAAGGGCGACGCGTTAAGTGTGGCAGTCGCTGTGCAACCTGCTCATCTAGGTCATTGTTGCGAATATAGTGACAGGTGTGCTCAAAAATTGCCGTAACCAACTGACCAACTTGTGCTTCACTAGGAGGTATTGATGAATTGGCGATGTGTACCGCCAGCCCATTGACGACGTGCGTGTTCGGAGTTGACTCCATAGCATCCACAAACCAACGAATGCGATGCGCGGGATCTATTTCGATAAAATTCGCCAGTAACGTCATCAGTGCGGTATATTCAACCATGGCACTGGGATGAGATAAGAAGATGCCATAATGAAAGTTTTCATCTTTTTTAAGTTGAGTAACCAAGGTTTGACAGTGTTGCTCGGCCTCTTCAAAGGTTAATTTGCCGAGTGCGATCTCTAACATATCCAAGCCATGCAATAACCAATGATTGCAAATGGGGGTTTCAAAGCGTTGATGATCGCTGATCATCGTCATATAGTGCATGGCAAGACGGTGGAAATTGTCCATACCATTAAAGCCACCTTCTTTAAGAATCTCGCAAGGATCGCAACGCTCGCACAATTCTTTCATGATGTTCATCATGAACTGTTCATCTTGCGTCAAACTTTTCGCGGAACGCAAGGCATTGATGAAGGTGATATTGATGCCGTCTTCGGAAGTTGCCTTGATTCTTTTGAAGAGCTCGACAAACATTTTTTCAGCGGCAAGTTGTAGTGGATGGCTAGCATACATTTCTGACATAGTGAGTATCTCCATAGCCAGCAGTGAGTAATGAATTTGTTGTTATTATTATTGAAAAGGTTATCGCCTGCTGTCAATTATACTTGATTTTTTATGCTAATATTGTGGCTAAATCATATTTTTCTCAAAAAAACAAGTCTTTCATTTCGGACTAAATGTCGTTAGAATGCACGATCTATTCTACTATATCTTGTGTTTTTCTAGCCGATTTGCTAAAGATCGCTCATTGAAAATCAAGAATAGACAAGCACACTAACAACAGTATTTCAATGGAAGGATATGGCATGAGTTTGACCGTTACCAAGCGCAATGGCAGTCGTGAACCAATTGATGTCGATAAAATTCATCGCGTTATTACTTGGGCATCAGAAGGGTTGGAGGATGTTTCAGCATCTGACATCGAAATGAAGGCGCACATTCAGTTTTATGACGGTATCCCTACAGAAGACATTCATGAGTTGATCATTAAGTCTGCGGCTGATCTGATCAGTGAAGAAACGCCTGATTACCAGTACTTGGCGGCACGATTGGCCATTTTTCACTTGCGTAAAAAAGCCTATAAACGATTCACGCCGCCTAGTCTGTTTGAACAAGTATCGCGCTTGGTGCGAATGGGAAAATACGACCCTGAGTTATTAACCGATTATAGTGAAGCTGAATTTGCAGAGATGGATCAATTTATTGATCATTGGCGTGATCTCAATTTTGCTTACGCGGCGGTTAAGCAATGGGAAGGCAAGTATCTGCTACAAAATCGTGTCACACGTGAGATTTATGAAAGTCCGCAGTTTGCTTTTCTGCTCATCGGTGCATGCCTGTTTGCACGTTATCCTAAAGAAACACGATTGATCTATGTGCGTCGTTTTTATGATGCTTGCTCTCTGTTCAAAATTAGTTTGCCGACACCGATTATGTCGGGTGTACGCACGCCAACACGTCAATTTAGTTCTTGTGTGTTAATTGAAGCCGATGATTCGTTAGACGCGATTAACGCCACCGCCAGTGCGATTGTGAAGTATGTCTCTCAGCGAGCGGGAATCGGGGTTAATATTGGGCGTATTCGCGCCTTAGGCAGCCCGATTCGTAACGGTGAGGCACTTCATACGGGGCTTATTCCGTTCATTAAATACTTTCAAACCGCGGTTAAATCTTGCTCTCAAGGCGGGGTACGTGGTGGTGCGGCAACCCTCTTTTATCCGCTGTGGCATTTAGAGGTTGAAACGCTCCTTGTCTTGAAAAACAATCGTGGTACCGAGGAAAATCGGGTTCGTAACTTGGACTACGGCGTGCAGATCAATCGGTTGATGTATGATCGTTTGACCCAAGGCGGTAAAATCACCCTCTTTAGTCCATCAGATGTCCCCGGATTGTACGATGCTTTCTTTGCTGATCAGGCTGAGTTTGAACGCTTGTATCTGCGTTATGAGCAAGATACGACGATTCGCCATAAGAAGGTGGTCGAGGCGAAAGACCTGTTTACTTCTTTGATGCAGGAACGGGCGCAGACAGGGCGTATTTACATTCAAAACGTGGATCACTGCAATACGCACAGTGCCTTTAATCCTGCCGTTGCACCGATCAAGCAGTCTAATCTGTGTATGGAAATTACCCTACCAACCAAACCCTTGCAGAACATAGATGACCCCAATGGTGAAATCGCGCTCTGTACCCTTGCGGCTTTTAACTTGGGGAGTTTTGAGCAGTTAGATGAGCTTGAAAGTTTGGCAGATCTTTTGGTGCGTGCCTTAGACTCTTTGTTGGACTATCAAAATTACCCTGTTAACGCTGCGTTGCACAATCGTCAACGTCGCACCTTAGGGGTTGGTGTGACCAATTTTGCCTATTATTTGGCGAAACATGGGGTTTATTATTCTAATGGCAGTGCCAATCGCTTAACGCATCGTTTGTTTGAAGCCTTTCAGTATTACCTCTTGAAAGCCTCTAATCAATTAGCCAAAGAATTAGGCAAGTGTAACTTGTTTGAAGAAACCAAATACGCGCAAGGCATCTTACCCATAGATACCTACAAGCGAGAAGTGGATAAAGTATGCCCTGAACCCTTGCATTATGACTGGGAGGCTTTACGTGCCGATATTCAACGCTATGGCTTGCGCAATTCCACCCTATCTGCGTTGATGCCTTGTGAGACCTCGTCGCAAATTACCAACTCCACCAATGGTATTGAACCCCCGCGTGGTTTGATGTCGGTCAAGTCTAGTAAGGATGGTACACCTAAGCAGATAGTTCCAGGTTTTACCCAGTATGGTGGTAACTATGAGTTATTGTGGAGTATTCCTGATAATAAAGGCTATTTAGAGCTGGTTGGGATTATGCAAAAGTTTGTTGATCAGTCTATTTCGGCGAATACCAACTATGATCCCGCTCGCTATCCGAACAAAAAAGTGCCTGTGACGCGATTGTTACAGGACTTGCTATACGCTCATGCAATGGGTGTAAAAACCTTGTATTATCATCAAACTCGTGATGGTTCTGGACAGCAGGATGAGGATGATTGCGCTGGTGGTGCATGTAAACTTTGAACCTTAGCGATTGAACGGCTATAATAACGCCGAAAATCATAAGGAAAATAACGATAATGCACCAAGAGAATGTGCCAACTCGGGAGAGTAGGTTAATGGAAAATCACGATGCTCAAGCTAGGCGGGCTGATGGAATCAGCACGATAGACATGAATCAACGGGATGGATTGCGCCGTCAACGTACGCGGAATAGTCGTCAGCAGGTCTTAAAAATTGGTACGGTCATCAGTATCCTTGCCTTGTTGATTGCTTGGCTAGGGCAGGATGAGTTACCGCCAGAGCAAACGATTGCCATCGCGCTACCAGTAAAAGGTCCGAGTGAGTTTGAGTTGGCGATCGCCAATAATGCGCCTGCGCCAGCCAAACCTGCCTCGACTGAGACTGCTAAGTCACCCGTACAAACAGCACCTGCTACGGCAGTCATTCCTGTTGCGACCAGTAGTAAGACACAAGAGGTGCAAGCAGTGCCAGCAATGGTGCCTGCCTCAGTGTCGGCACCGTCAACGGTGCATAATATTGCCAGTAAAGATATTCAACGTATTAACGATCAAGCCATTGTGTTGGTCAATGAGGGTAATCCTCGTCAAGCAATTGGTTTGTTGGAAAATGCCTTGTTGGAGAGTAAAGACTCAGGTCCGTTGTTTGAGAACCTAAGACGGTTGTATGCAGGGTTTGCTACTCAGTCTTACCAATTGGCTTTGGAGCCAGGTAAGCCAACCCCTGTGACGGTAGAGTTGGTTAAAACCACGGGAGAGACTGTCGCCGTGCAAATCGCCTCTTTAGACATGAGAGCGCGTAATGCCACACAAGCCTTGCCTGCTAGCACGTCTGACTTACCAGAGATGCCAGCCAAATCAGTGCTTTCTAGTGACGCATCACCAGCAGAGATGGTAACAAAAGATGCCTCAACGGTAAAAGCGACACAGACCACGGTAACGGCTTCTAGCACACAGTCACCAGAGGTTAAACCAACTTCTGAGGTTGAAGCCGAGCCAACCTCAAAAGAACCAACAACGGCTGAGAAAGTGGAGGCAAGTCGTGCAGTCATGGCAGTCGTCAAGCGTTGGGCGGATGCTTGGTCTAAGAAAGATCCAGATACTTATATTGCGATGTATGCCCCTCATTTTAGACCTAAAGAAATGACGCGAGCGCAATGGGAAGCATATCGCCGAGATCGTTTGACTAAGCCCAAAGCGATTCGGGTAGAGTTGAGTGACCAGAAAGCCGTTATGTTAAACCCCAACCGTATGCGCGTAACCTTTAATCAGATGTACGCATCTGACGCATTAAAAGCAAACGACAAGAAAACCTTAGAACTTGAGTTAATAGATAATCAATGGCGAATTATTTTAGAATCTGGTCGTTAATCAGCGCGATCTTTTGGACAGGATGCGCAGAAACGGCTCAGTCACCCGCGAATCCAGAGCAGGTGATTGAGCAGGTGGTGCAAGACATTACCTCGCAACGCAATCAAGATGCGTTAACCAAACTAGATGGGTTAATTGAACGCTATCCTGATTTTCAGTTGGCTCAACTCATTCGAGCAGACCTTCTCTATTCTCAGGGAAGTTTGTTGGAGCAAATGGGGAATGCCACCAATCAAGCAACGCTTGCTGGGTTGAAGTCAGAGGTATTGGCTCGTTTGAATGCCGTTAAATTTCCGCCGGAGAATAAACTACCCGCGAGCGTGTTAAGTTTGCCTTCGTGGTTGACACATCTTGTGTTGGTCAATCTATCAGACTCTCGTGCTTACCTGTTTAACATTGTTAAAGGTCAGTTGCGCTTTGTGACCAGCTACTATATTACCCAAGGTAAACTGGGGGCAGGGAAGGAGAAAGAGGGTGACAAACGGACACCGATGGGGGCTTATTTTTTAGGCAGTCATATTGATCGTTCTAAAATTAGCTCCTTTTATGGTATTGGTGCTGTGCCATTACAGTACCCAAACAGCTGGGATAAGCTAAATAATCGCACAGGGCATGGCATTTGGTTTCATGGCACACCGATTGGTCAATACAGTCGTCCGCCCAAGGCTTCCGACGGATGTATGGTCTTTACCAACGATGATCTGGCTCAAATTTTGACTTTAGATTGGCGCAAAACCTTGGTGGTAACGGATAAGCAAATTCAGTGGCTATCGGCTAGCGAGTATGGAACCGCGCAAAAAGAAGTTCTTTCGCTTTTGGATTCATGGCGTTCTGCGTGGGAGCGACTCGACTTAAAAAGCTACTTGTCATTTTATGCCCCTGATTTCACTGGCGGGGTAGGAGAAACCATTCGTGAATGGACAGCCAAGAAAACACAAATTTTTTCATACAAACGAGCGCATAAAATTGAGCTCAGTGACATGCTGTTAATTCCTTACCCTAACGAGCAAGATGTCTTGTTGATGCTATTTACCCAAAAATACACGCGTGATGGCAAAGAAAGCATTGAGCGTAAGCGTTTATGGTGGCGTAAAAATGATCAGGGAAAATGGCAAATTTTTAGCGAAGTTGTGATCACTAACAACAGTTTATAAGTCTATTTCAAGCCTACTCACAAAAATAAGTAAGGATTTTTATGCGTTATCAAACCTTTAACCAGCATCAGTTTGATGCCACCAAACAGTCTATGTTTTTGGGTGAGCCAGTGAATGTGGCGCGTTATGACATTCAACGCTACCCCGTGTTTGAAAATTTGATCGAAAAGCAATTATCCTTTTTTTGGCGACCAGAAGAAATTGATTTGTCAAAAGATCGTATTGATTTTAACAGCTTACCCAAGCATGAACAGCATATTTTTGTTTCTAACCTTAAATACCAAACCCTATTAGATTCGGTGCAAGGGCGTAGCCCCAATGTGGCATTTTTGCCCGTAGTGTCCTTGCCAGAGTTAGAAACATGGATTGAGACTTGGGCCTTTTCAGAGACCATTCACTCACGATCTTACACCCACATCATTCGTAATATTTTTACAGACCCATCCGAAATCTTTGATGATATTGTGGTCAATGATGAAATTATTAAGCGAGCAACCAGCGTTACTCAGCATTATGACGATTTTATTGAATATACACATTATTTTAATTTGCTGGGTGAGGGGACTCATCAGGTGAATGGTAAAACGATAGAAATCAATCAACGCGCGTTGAAGAAAAAACTCTATCTGACCATTGTGGCGGTTAACGTGTTAGAGGCGATACGTTTTTATGTTTCTTTTGCCTGTGCTTTCTCCTTTGGAGAACGCGCCTTGATGGAAGGCAATGCGAAAATCATCAAATTGATTGCGCGTGATGAGGCATTACATTTATCGGGTACCATGCAAATGTTAAAAATCATGCGTGATGGTAAAGATGATCCTGAAATGGCTGAAATTGCCTTAACCAGTCAAGCTGAAGTCATTGAGATTTTTCGTGAAGCGGCAGAACAAGAAAAAGCATGGGCGGATTATTTGTTTGAAAATGGTAGTATGATAGGACTTAATGCGGATATGCTTAAGGATTATGTCGAATATATTACCAATGTTCGCTTAAATGCCTTGGGCTTTGAGAAAATGTTTGAGCGCGGTAATGGCAATCCCTTGCGTTGGATGGACACTTGGCTCAATAATGACAATGTGCAGGTGGCACCACAAGAGGCTGAGGTTTCTTCTTATTTAACAGGAGCGGTGGATACTGCTGTTGATTTGGATGATCTAAAAGGCTTCTTATTTTAGTCGTGTGAGATAATTTTGACGAGGTGAGTATCATGTTGATTCGTGTGTTCGCTTGGATGGGATTGTTATTATTGGTGCCCAGTGCGCTTTATGCTCAGGGGTGGGTGAAGCTGGATCAGGTCACTCAGCAGGTATTGTCTACTGAAAATGTAGCGGTGATGCTGATGCCTAATGGTACCATCTGGGCGGCAGACTTGAACGCTCAAGGGCGCATTGATGAAAAAGCGGTATTTAAGCCGATGGTGATGGCGAATCAGCGTATTTTGACAGGGGTTGTTGAGGTGGTTGCTGGTGAAGGTCATGTCCTTGCGCGACGTGCAAATGGTGAGGTTTGGTCTGCTGGGGACAATCGCTTTGGTCAATTAGGGGATGGCACCACGCAACAACGAGCGCGATTTGTGCCTTGTTTAGATGCCAATCATCAGCCCATCCTTGATGCGGCGGCAATTGTCGCAGGGCGTGATCATAGTGTCATTCTATTAGAAAATGGTCGGGTGATGAGTGCTGGCGCGAATCAATATGGTCAATTGGGCTTGGGGCATTCAGTGAACACCTCTGTTTTTACAGCCGCACTGTCTCCAGAAGCCAATCGAATTGAGCATATTGTGGGCATCGAAGCAAGAGATGACTATACCATGCTCTTGCGAGCGGATGAAACCAAATGGTTAGCAGGGCGATATCCTAAACTCTCCATCAACCCTAAGGCTAAATTGATTACCTATCAAGAATTTGTCGAGTTTTAGACGCATTATTTGAGTAGCATATTTGAGGATGAATAACATGACCCCATCAGCCTTTGTGGCATTATTGCAAGAGCAACCAGCGGTTAAGGTAAGTTTTGAGGATTGTATTGCCATGATTAACGCGCACTACGATTACACGCCAACCACCTTTAGTAATGGCTTGTCTGAGACCAAAGTGGTCAATGTGGCTGGTAAAAATGAAGGCTCTTGCAAGCTCTTTGCTTTTGCGCAATTGATGGGATTGGGTGAGCAGACGACGCTACGTTGTTTTGGACGTTTTTATCAAGAGGTGTTACAAACGCCAGAAGCTGATGATCATCAGAACATTCGTAACTTTATGAAAGATGGCTGGGCAGGGATTCAGTTTGATGGGCAAGCCTTGCGAGCGCGTTGAATTGTTCTGCGTGATTGCAAAAGGGAGGCATCAGCCTCCCTTTTTACTTGGGTCAATGTTGGCAATTAAGCGAATAAATTGACGTTTTGTCCCAAGTTGTTGCTGTACTCTTGCGTACGTTGTTGATTCACTTCTTTGCTGTAGTAGTTAGTGGTGCTACTTACAAATTGTTGCAACTGCTGACGAGCCGTATCTTCAACCTTACGGTTGTCCTGCATGCTGTTCAGTGTGTTTGCTTTTGCCATTTGAGAGTAGTTTTCATATAAACCTACGCTTGCTGATGGAACGATCATGATAGTATCCTCTTTGTGTGTTTTTTATGTGTGTGCTTATGCAGTATTATGTTATGGTTTCATTTTAGGGCATTCATCGTCGTTTAGCAATAGCTATCAAAAAATCCTTCCTCAACTATTCCCGATGCTTCTGCTGATTTTATTTACCAATACAAAATTCGCTAAAAATTCTTCCTAAGAGATCATCTGCGCGGAATACGCCTGTGATTTCGCCGAGGGCATCTTGTGCGATGCGCAACTCTTCGGCAAGCAAGTCTCCCGCATTAAAGGCTAAAAGCTGATGCTGACCGCCTAGCAATGCTGACTGAGCGCGATTGAGCGCGTCTAGGTGTCTGCTTCTGGCAAGAATAACACTTTCACCAAGGCTGTGTATGCCGAGGGCTTGTTTGAGATGTGCTCGCAGGAGATCAATGCCTTCGCCTGTTTTTGCCGAAAGATACAGGTGTACCTCATCTTCTGTTGGTTCAATGCGAGCCTTACCACCAATAGCATCTTGTTTGTTCCAGACAATCGACACGGGCAGTTGGGTAGGGAGCTGTGATTTTAAGGTCTCATCTTCATTTGTCCAGCCCTTGCGAGCATCCACCAGATAAAGCGCGTGATCGGCTTTGGCAATGGCAGACCATGCACGCTCGATCCCGATACGCTCCACAGGGTCATCGGTGTCGCGCAAGCCAGCGGTATCTAATAGGGTTAAGGTGAGTCCGTCAAGATGGATTTCTTCACGAATGACATCGCGGGTTGTGCCAGCAATCTCGGTGACAATGGCGGTATCTTCTTGTGTTAAGGCATTGAGTAGGCTTGATTTACCCGCGTTGGGTTGACCTGCAATCACCAAGGTCAAGCCGTTGCGCAATCTCGCTCCCTGTTGAGCGCGTAACAACAGATGATCCAAGTCTGTCATCACATTTGCTAACTGACCTGCAACAATACCATCGGAGAGAAAGTCAATTTCTTCCTCGGGGAAGTCGATGGCGGCTTCAACATAGAGTCGTAACCGAATCAATCGCTCCACTAAGGCGTGAACCTCTTGTGAAAACTGACCTTGAAGCGAGGCTAGGGCACTCTTTGCCGCCATCTCGGAACTCGCTGAAATCAAATCCGCGATGGCTTCAGCTTGCGCTAAGTCTAGCTTATCATTCAAAAAGGCACGTTCTGAAAACTCGCCTGCACGGGCAAGTCTGGCACCAAGTGATACCACCCGTTGTAAGAGCCAATTCAAAACCACCGTTCCACCATGCCCTTGCAGCTCTAACACATCTTCTCCCGTGAAAGAATGAGGATTTGGAAAGTAGAGGGCAATCCCGACATCAAGGGTCTTGCCTTGAGCATCTAAAAAAGGGGCATGGTGAGCGTGACGCGGTTTTGGCATGAATCCAAGCACCGCTTGGGCAATTTCAGGAACCTGTTTTCCTGATACTCGTAGAATACCAACTCCCCCTCGACCTGTGGGGGTTGCAATGGCGACAATGGTATCGGCTTGTGACATAAATTTTCCTTT
>CAZLOM010000044.1:0-13894 GCA_964561185.1 uncultured Piscirickettsiaceae bacterium | reverse complement strand
GTTGGCATTGGTTCGTGAGCTATAACTTTTTATGCCACACAAAGATCAAATACAACCCACCCAAAATCATGGGTAAGCACAGGATTTGTCCCATGGTGAGCCAACCAAAGGCCAAGTAACCGAGTTGCACATCGGGCATACGCCAAAACTCAACAAAAAAGCGAAAACTACCATAACCGAGTAGGAAAACCCCTGATACAGCCCCTAAGGGACGAGGGGTGCGAGAATACCACCAAAGAATAATGCCTAAGACCAACCCTTCCAGTAGGGCTTCGAGCAGTTGCGTTGGGTATTTGCTCACCATGGCTTGGAGGTCAGGATCATAGACCAGCATGGCAAAAGAGCTGTCTATTGGGGCGACCTTACCCCAGAGTTCACTGTTGATGAAGTTACCAATGCGTCCAAAAAATAACCCGATCACCACAAAAGGGGCGATAAAATCGGTGATTTCGAGCAGGGACTTGTTGACTTTACGACCATAGAGCCACACCGCGGTAATGACACCTAACAGCCCGCCATGAAAGGACATTCCACCTTGCCACACCTTGAACATATCCAGTGGATAAGCGGCATAATGGGCAAAATCATAAAAGAAGATATAGCCTAAGCGTCCGCCTAAAATAACCCCCATAGCGATGTAAAATAGCAGGTCGCCTACCTGTTCTGCTTGCCAGTTGCGCCACGTATCGCTGGCACGACGCACGCCATAATACCAACCGCCTAAGAAACCAATCAAATACATCAGCCCATACCAACGGACTTGTAAAATACCGAGATCAAGCGCAACAGGGTCTAATGGGGTATAGGTCATCATGATGTGTAGTGTCCCTTAAGTGTAGCAGTTATTTATTGTGTTATTCTCGATTTAGCAGTTTGTCTGTGAGGGTGTTTGCCCACCAGTTGGCATGAAATTCGGCTTTGAGCGCGTCATAATCGTATCGCTCATCAACCCATTGTAAAAAGGGGAGTGGGTTGGGGTGTGTGGCACAATCCTGCAAATAGGCGTTAAAAAAGAAGTCTATCATGCCTGTTTTTGCTTGTTTGATGTGACCATATTGCCAGTCGAGTTCTTTAATCGCTGTTTCGACAGGGTGATTGGCAATAAAAATGCGACACAGCACCGACATCAATCCAGCGCGGTCAGCCCCAGATTTGCAATGAAACAAAATCGGATATTCTACCGTTTCTAGCAGTTGTTTGGTGGCGTGGATGGCTTCTTTTTTGGGCAGATCACGAGAGAGCAGACGGTGATCAATCATCCTAATACCGAGTTCATCACAGATCTCTTTTTCGAACAACCAGAAACTCATCTTGTCGTTGCGACCACGCAAGTTAATAATGGTTTTGATGCCATATTTTTTCTGATAGCGACGAATTTGGCTCGCCCCAGGTTGGCTACAACGATACACATCAGGTAATACCTGATAAAAGTTATTGTAGATCAGGCGAATAATGCCGTGATCAACCCAATGCAGATGAAGCAGGGATAAAAGGCGATGCCAAGGAGTATCAATACGCATTTGTGCATTATCGCATAAGTGGCAGGAAAGCGTAAAGGTGGGATATGTTTTTGGTCAGGGTTAGATGGTTGTCAAGTCTCGATAGGGTTCACCAGCGGTGCAGTAAAACAAAAATAACGCACAACTTGACAACTGGCTGAATCGTCTTCAGAATTGAGTCGTAAGATTGTGATCGTTAACCAGAGGAATTATTTTATGGCAATCATCCTAACAGAATCGGCGGCAGAGCGTGTTCGAGTGATGCTTAGCAAACGTGGCAAGGGATTAGGTTTGTATTTGGCAACCAAAGTCAGTGGCTGTACTGGTTTTGCTTATGTGGTTGATTATGCCGATAGCATTGCAGATACCGATCATGTCTTTGAATCACAGGGCGTTAAGGTCGTTGTACCTGAAGCAAGTTTGTCGCAACTTGATGGCATGACCCTAGACTATACAAAAAATGGTCTGTTAAATGAAGGGTTTGAGTTTCTCAATCCTAACGTCAAAGATATGTGTGGTTGTGGAGAAAGTTTTAGTGTCTAAGGCATTCTCGCCTGCATTTCGTAAATAAAAACGCCCATTGATCGGTTTTTTTGTTAGAATTAGGGATATTTTTCGTCAAACCCCTCTATTATGCAAGGAAATCGGTTATGGCACTAGAGCAAACCTTGTCGATCCTAAAACCCGATGCTGTCGCTGGACATCACATTGGTCAAATTTATGCCCGATTTGAACAGGCAGGGCTGTCGATTGTTGCCGCCAAATTGGTTCGTTTATCAGAGCAACAAGTGGCTGATTTTTATGCGGAACATTTAGGTCGTCCTTTTTATGAACCGCTGATTGCCTTTATGAAATCTGGTCCAGTCATGGTATCCGTCCTGCAAGGAGAAAATGCCATTAGTCTGCATCGTGCTTTGATGGGTGCGACCAATCCTAAGGATGCCGCGGCTGGAACCATTCGTGCTGACTTTGCTAAGGGTGCGCCTGAAAATGCGGTACATGGTTCTGATAGCCCAACCAGTGCCGCACGTGAAATCGCCTTTTTCTTTTCTTCAGATGAAATTCATTCTTATTCATGATACAAGTGATGGTGTATGGTGCAGATGCAAACTAAAGAGCCAGTGTTAGCTGAAATACCAACCGCTAAGCTATCACCTGATCAGTTATCATCTGATGACGTTTCTGTTTCTTTATTAGGCATGAATCGTAAGACGCTAGGGGCATGGTTAAGCAGTCAGGGTGAGAAACCTTTTCGCGCACAACAAATCATGCAGTGGATTCATCAGCGTGGCGTGCTCGATTTTGAACAGATGACTGACTTATCAAAAAATCTACGAACGAAACTGAGTCAAATTGCCCCCATTCGACTGCCAAGTGTTAAGCTTGACCAGCGTGCCAGTGATCAAACGCGTAAGTGGTTGCTAGAGGTTGATGGCAATAATGCGATCGAAATGGTCTTTATTCCTGAGTCAGGAAGAGGTACCTTGTGCATTTCCTCTCAGGTAGGCTGTGCGTTGGCGTGCACCTTCTGTATGACGGCTAAACAAGGGTTCAATCGCAATCTCACGACCGATGAAATCATCGGGCAAGTGTGGCTGGCACAACATCTGTTACGCGCTGATGGCTGGGGAGATAAACCCATTACCAATGTGGTGTTCATGGGTATGGGAGAGCCTTTACTGAATGTGAATCAAGTCTTTCCAGCGGTGGAGATTTTGCTTGATGATTGGGGTTATGGATTGTCGAAGCATCGCGTGACCATTTCTACTTCAGGGATTGTTCCTGCGATCGACATGTTGGCGCAACGCCTAGATGTATCTTTGGCGGTATCACTCCATTCTGCACGAGATGAGATTCGTGATGTGTTGGTTCCTGTTAACCAAAAATATCCATTAACTGAATTGATTGCCGCTTGTAAGGGGTATTTGAAGCAGTATCCCAAGCGTCATATTTTATTTGAATATGTGATGCTCGATGGCATCAATGATTCAGTACAAGATGCTAAGGCAGTGATTCGTCTCTTGCAAGGTGTGTCGGCTAAGGTGAACTTGATTCCCTTTAACCCTTTTCCTGGTACGGATTATCAAACCTCGCCAGCAGAGCGTGTGCGCGACTTTCAGTTACGCCTGATTCGCTCTGGGGTTCACACCAACGTGCGTAAGACGCGAGGTGAAGACATTGATGCCGCTTGTGGACAGTTGGCAGGAGATGTGGCAGACAGAACAAAACGAACACAACAGCATTCCATCCCTGTTGGGCAAGTGTTCAAACAACAGCAACAAAATACGCGGAATAAAACGGAAACAGTAGAGGTAGAAGCATGAGTGAGTCTAGCCGAGAGGATGCGTTGACGGCAAAAGAATTATCACAGCAACGATTTGATGGTCATGCGTTGCAAACAGCGCGAGCGAATAATCAGTGGACACTGGAAGAAGTCGCGGGTGCGCTAAAAATTCGTACCAATCAGGTGATTGCGATGGAGGAAGGTAACTGGACGGGAATTTGTACTGACGCGGCGTTTGCTCACTCCTATTTGCGCAATTATATTCAGTTATTGGGTTTGCCTGTTGAAGAGACCTTAAAGCAGTATGGTGCTTTGTTCGATCAGCCGAACATTATTCATAGTGTGAACAGTGTTGGCACGACTTTGAATGTGCCACGTAAACAGTGGCATTTGCCACGCGTGTGGCGTTGGGCTATTGGTGTTGCTGTGGCCTTAGTGATTGTATGGCAATTGTTTGATCAATGGGCTGTGTCCAGTGTATTGAGTGAGATAACGCAATGAGTATGAATGTGACGGCTGTCCGAGGCATGAATGATGTATTTGGTCAAGACGCTGAGTTATTTGATGAATTAGAGTCAGTGGCGAAACAGCTCTTAAAGCAATATGGCTATCATCTGGTGCGCTTGCCAATCGTTGAAAAAACAGCGTTATTTTCACGTGCCATTGGTGAAGTGACGGACATTGTTGAAAAAGAAATGTACACCTTTGCCGATCGTAATGGTGATTCTCTAACCCTGCGTCCAGAAGGTACTGCGGGTTGTGTGCGTGCCATGCTAGAAAATCAGTGGCTCAATCAAAACATCAATAAGGTCTTTTATTTAGGGCCGATGTTTCGTCACGAGCGTCCACAAAAAGGGCGTTATCGTCAGTTTTACCAATTAGGGGTTGAAGCCTACGGATTAGCAGGTGCAGACATTGAAGCCGAATTGATTTTGTTGTCAGCGCGTTTGTGGAAAGCCTTAGGCATTGAGGCGGAATTGTTAATCAATTCCTTGGGAACAACCGAGTCTCGTCAGGCTTATCGTGAAGCCTTAATTGCTTATTTTTCGGCACACTTTGATCAGCTGGATGATGACAGTAAAAATCGCTTGCATCGCAATCCCTTGCGCATTTTAGACAGCAAGAATCCTGACCTTGCAGACCTCATTGGGCAAGCACCTAAGTTATCCGAATGGTTGGATGAGGAGAGTCAAGCCCATTTTTCTGGTTTGTTAAAACGATTGGACAGGGCTGGCTTGTCCTATCGTGTTGAGCCTCGCTTGGTGCGAGGCTTAGATTATTACAATCACACGGTTTTTGAATGGGTCACGCATGCGCTGGGTGCGCAAGGCACCATCTGTGCTGGTGGTCGTTACGATGGTTTGGTTGAACAGCTAGGCGGTAAAGCAACGCCTGCTGTTGGTTTTGCCTTAGGATTGGAGCGCGTTACTGCCTTAATGCAGATGGCTCAAGCGGGACGTGTCGCCACTCAGAAAGCCGATGTTTGTTTGGTGGTGGCAGGTGAACAAGCAGAGATTTACGCCCCAGCCTTACTAGAGCAATTACGCTCGGCTTGCCCTGAATTGGCTTTTTGGCAGGTGCATGGTGGCGGAAGTTTCAAGAGTCAGTTCAAAAAAGCGGACAAAAGTGGTGCGAGATGGGCATTGGTGATGGGCGATGATGAATACGCGCAAGCCAGTGTTAGTGTGAAATGGTTACGTGAAGAACAAGCGCAAGTCAGTGTTGCTTGGGCTGATCTTGCCACTTGGTTGCAAGGTCATCATGACGCGCTCCTTGTTGAGCCATGATCGTGAAGGTAGCGTTTTGAAGGGTTTGTCTGCACGGGGTGTAGCACAGGTTAATGGTCATCATAAACAATAGGAAAGAAACATGAGTAGCAATGTTCATGAAGAGCATGAGTTAGAAGCCTTAAAGGCATGGTGGAAAGCGTATGGTGTTTCATTGTTAGCAGGTGGAGCTTTTGCACTTGCAACCCTATTTGCGTGGCAAGGGTGGCAAAGTTATCAGCGTTCTACGGCTGAATCGGCATCACATTTATACGAATTTTTGCGTGTGGCACAAGAGCAGGGTAAGTTTGCTGATGTGTCCCGAGAAGCACACCGTTTGATGGTTGAATTTGATCAAACCCCTTATGCGGTGGGTTCAGCTTTCATGCTGGCAAAATTTTATGCCGATAAGCAAGAATGGGCTGATGCTGAGTCAAATTTGAATTGGGTCATCACCAACAGTGATGAGTCACACTGGCAAGCCATTGCGGTGGTGCGTTTGGCGAAGGTGATGATGGCGCAAAACAAACACCAAGAAGCGGTCACACTCTTAGACAAGCATTACATCACCTTACCTGATGCTTTCCGTGGCGTTGCAGATTATTTGAAGGGTTCAGCCTTGCAAGCTTTGGGCTTAGAACGTGAGGCCATTACTTCCTTTGCTAAGGCAAACGCCAATCCGCAATTGGCAACCAGTTTGCGCAGTTTGTCGCAGTTGTGGATGGATGATTTGACACAGGAAACGCCCTAATGAATCGTCGTCACTTTATTTCCGCCTTACTGGCCAGCGTCTCAGCCAGTTGGTTAGCAGGATGTGGTCGTCATGAGGCTGTTTATCAGCCAACCCCATTAACCGCCATTACCCCAAGCCTCAAACTGCGTCAGGGATGGCAACAGTCGATTGGTCGTTTGGCACGTCAGGATGTAACAGGCGTTAAAATCGCTCGTAACGAGCAAAACATTTATGCTTTAGCTTCATCGGGTCAGGTGTCTGCCTTAACCCTAGCAGGAGAGGTTCGTTGGTCTTGGTCTGCGGAGCAGGTTTTGTTATCAGGCGTAACCCTCTCTGCTGGTGGCGACAAGCTTTATGTCGGTAGTGCTAAGGGGGTGTTGTTTGCCTTAGCCACGGCGGATGCCAGCGTGTTATGGCAAACCGCTTTATCCGCAGAAGTCTTGTCAGTCACTGAGTATGCAGGACGTGTGTTTGTGCGTTTGGCAAATGGTCGTTTGCAGGCAGTGGATGTGCATACAGGTAACTCATTATGGATCATCGATCACGATCAGCCGAGCTTGTCTGTGCGTGGTATGTCTGACCCTGTGTTTGTCTCTAATGGCATGCTGTTAGGTTGGGAAGATGGTACGGTTGAGTTGATGCTCCAAGAAAATGGGGAGCGCGTGTGGGAAAACCGTATTGCGTTACCGCGTGGTCGTTCGGATATTGAGCGCATGATTGACGTGCAAGCTAACCTGCTGTTTGATGGCATAAGAGTCTATGCCTCAGCAACGCAAGGCAAATTGACCGCGATGGACATTCAATCAGGACGTAATGTGTGGACGACAGATGCTCCGACTTGGGTCGGGATGTCGCTTGCCAATGAGCGTTTGTTTGTGGTGACGGCAGATGACACGGTTAAAGCCATTAGTGCTGATTCTGGACGGGGTTTATGGGTGCAGGATGCGTTGAAATATCGTCGATTGGGACGTGTGTTTGCGTGGGCTGATTGGGCGGTTTGTTCGGATATGGAAGGTGTGTTACACCTGTTATCAGCACAAACGGGCGAATTGGTCGGGCGAGTTGAAGGGGGTGTTTCTGGTGCGATTGCGGACTTATTGGTGATTGACAATGCTCAGGCCCTATTATTAGATACCTCGGGTAAACTCACCCAGTGGCAAATAGAAAGGATAGAATAAATGCACCGTGTGATTGCACTGGTTGGGCGACCTAACGTCGGCAAGTCAACCTTATTTAATCGGTTAACCAAAACGCGTAATGCGATTGTATCCGATTATCCCGGATTAACGCGCGATCGTCAGTATGGGATTGGTAAGGTGGGCAATCGTCCTTATATCGTGGTGGATACAGGTGGTTTGAGCGGAGAAACCGATGGTGTTGACGTTTTTATGGAGCGTCAAGTCATGATCGCCCTTGAGGAAGCCTCAGCGGTTTTTTTCATTGTTGATGCCCGAGAAGGCATTACGCCACATGATGA
Organism: uncultured Piscirickettsiaceae bacterium; assembly: GCA_964561185.1. Lineage (GTDB taxonomy): Bacteria > Pseudomonadota > Gammaproteobacteria > Thiomicrospirales > Thiomicrospiraceae. The sequence continues at coordinate 6,135 of CAZLOM010000044.1, read as the reverse complement.
AGTCATTGCCCAGCGAGTTCGAGCCTTAAATAAGCCAGTCTATGTCTTGGTTAATAAAGCGGAAGGGATGCCTGAGGAAACGGTAAAAGCAGATTTCTTTAGTCTGGGGCTAGGTGTGCCTATCCCTATTTCTGCCGCGCATGGTGATAACATCTATCTATTGATGGGCGAAGCACTGGACAGTCTGGGTACGGATGATGTTGATGAGATGTTGTCCTTAGACACGCTCGCACCGGGGATTCGTATTGCGGTGGTGGGTCGTCCTAATGTAGGCAAGTCAACCTTAATTAATCGCTTGGTTGGTGAAGATCGGGTGATTGCTTACGATATGCCTGGTACGACAAGGGATAGTATTTTTGTTCCATTTGAAAAAGAAGAACAACAGTTTACCTTAATTGATACCGCCGGGATTCGTCGTCGTGCTAGGGTGAATGAGACGGTTGAGAAGTTCAGTGTCATCAAGGCAATGCAAGCCATGGAAGCGGCGCACGTTGTCATTGTCATGTTTGATGGTTCAGAGGGCATTACCGATCAAGATTTACACTTGATTGGCATGGCATTGGACTCTGGTCGCGCTTTAGTCTTGGCGATTAACAAGTGGGATGGCTTAGACAGCGATCAACGCGCTGACGTGAAACGTCAAATTGACATGCGGTTGCAGTTTGTGTCTTACGCAGAACACCATTTTATTTCTGCTTTGCATGGTTCAGGGGTAGGGTTATTGTTGGGAATGGTCAAGCAGGTATATGCCGCGGCAACGCGCGTACTGCCAACGCCAGCCTTAACACGTGTCTTGCAAGAGGCGCAATTTGATCATCAGCCACCTTTGGTGCGTGGTCGTCGTTTGAAAATGCGTTATGCGCATACGGGCGGTCATAATCCGCCGATTATCATCATTCACGGTAATCAATTAGAAGATGTGCCTGCCGCTTATACGCGCTATTTAGAACAACGCTTTCGTAAAGCCTTTAAGTTGCAGGGTACGCCTGTTCGCATTGAGTATAAAACCTCTGAAAATCCTTATGCTGATAGAGTCAATCAATTAACACCACGGCAAGTCGCCCGTAAGAAGCGCATGGTGAGTCATATTAAAAAGCAAGAAAAACGCAAGAAAAGGTAAACAGTAAAGGTAATCGATGATGAAGGCTTTTCATAACCTGAGTATTCAGTCAAAAATTTGGTTGACTTTTGTGCCAACCCTGCTTTTATCGGCGGCGGTGTTGGCGATTCATATTTTGGGATTAAACGCTTCTCACCCAATCTCAGTCTCGACAGTGAATGAGGTATATCAAGCACCATCCTCACCAACAGAGTTGGCGGAAAGCTTAGGGCGAGTGCAAAATGAGTTGTTGCCTCCTTTGCAGGCTGAATCAGAAGTCAACCCTGAATGGCGACTGCTGTGGTTGCCCGTATCAGATAGTGTCAATCAGCTCCTCGCCATTGAGCTTTGGTCTAGGGGGGATAGCAATGCTGACTGGGTGAGTCGTTGGCAGGCTGTTTATGAAAAGGTCGAAAAAAGTTTGTCTAGTATTGTGCAAGAAACGCCAGAGATGATTCCTTCTGAGTCGGGAGATTCGGTGGCGCAACTCTTGAGTGTGAGCCAAGAAATCAATAAAGTCTGGCGTGCTTATCATGCGCAATTGATTCAATCTCGAGAATTATATGATGCGAATGTAAAGAGTCAAAAACAGCAGTTGAGCCAGTCTAATCAAGACCTCTCTATTTCGTCTGTGGTGTCTTTAACCCTATCAGTGGTGCTTCTGCTGTGGGGTGTTGTGTCTGTTCTGCTGTGGGTGAGCTATTGGCGACAAGTCTTGTTGGCTGGCTTAACTCAGGCGGGTATTCGTATTGATCATGGCGATGAGTTCCATTGGTTGTTGTTGGCATGGAAAGGACGCAATCAAGAACAACAGCATTTGGTTACGGCGTTAAAACACTGGGAAGATTATCAGTTAAAACTGGTTGATCAGGTCGATGTTCTGCAAAAAGCCAAAGAGCAAGCCAATCAATGGATGCAAGAGCAATTGCAGGCACGCGATACCGTCACCAGTCGTTTGAGTCGTTTGCAGGAAGACGTGGCAGGGATGTCGCGTATGCTTGACTTAAGTCAAACTCAAGTGAGTGGTAGTTTGGCGCAGGCGCAACAGGGACAGCAAATGCTCCAACAAATGCGCCAAGCCATGACCGTCTTTACCAAAGAAATTAATGATATTCAATCGTCTATTGCGCGTTTGGTAAAGGACAGTCAGTCAGTCGGGCAGGTGTTACAGGCGATCCAAGATATTTCTGAGCAAATTGCCATGTTATCACTCAATGCCGCCATTGAGGCAGCGCGAGCGGGTGAATATGGTCGTGGATTTGCGGTGGTTGCTGATGAGGTGCGTAACCTTGCCAATCGTACGCAAGTGTCAACCGATGAAATCCGTAAAATCGTTGAAAACATTCAAGCCGCAACCGAAGACGTTGATGCCGCTCTGAGTCGCAGTCGTCATTCACACGCGGAGGGGGTAGATACCACCAATCAAGTGGCAGACTGGTTAGAACCGATGGCAGACAGTCTTACCAAAGCCGTCGCCAATTTAGACCAAGGGCGCAATATGATGACCGATTATCAAAAGAATTTGTCAGGTTCTTTGGGCGCAATGGCGCATGGTAAACAGAATCAAGAAGACTATGATGCCTTATTAAAGCAAATTGATGGACTACGTCAGCAGGTATTAAAGCGTTCTCGTGGCGCGTAACCTTATTGAGTTTAACGCTATTGCGTTTCTTGAAACGGGTTCAGTCGTATTTAGTGGTTTAGGATGGTGATGATGAATGCAAGTTCGATGATTCGAGTATTGGTGGCGTTATTGGTTTTGTCTGTCGTGACTTGGTTTGTCATGCAGAAGGGCAAAAGTGCAGAGGTAGTCACCAACAGTCATGCCAGTGTTGCTAGCCAGTTTATTGGTGGTTTTCCAACGGTGAGCAATGCAGGTTTGGCAGGTCAATTTCAGTCACTAGGCAATACCTGTTACGACGTTGGTTATAGCAATTCGCGCGGCAATCCATTATGGGTGATGTATCAGTTGCATCGTGCCAAGGATGGTGAAGTCGCCAAGCGTCCTTCTAAGTTCAGTATGGACGATCGCACTGAGGCTAAAATTGTGCATGAGCATTACAACCACTCTGGCTATGACCGTGGGCATCTTGCACCGAACCATGCGATTGGTGCCTTGTGCAGCGATGAAGCGCAGATAGAAACCTTCAAAATGAGCAACATCATGCCGCAAGCACCGCATCTCAATCAAAAATGGTGGGAGCGATTGGAGCGTGTCGAGTTTAGTCATTTTACCAAGCAATTTGAGCAGGTTTGGGTCATTGATGGTCCGATTTTCTCTGCGCATCCTGTGACCCTTCCCAACAGCAGTGGTAAAGTGCAAGTCCCCGAGCAAAACTACAAAATTCATTTGGCGCAGAAAGAGGGTAAGTGGCACGTACTGGCGTTTCTGGTCGATCAAGGCGTTCAGGGTAATGAGCCCTTAAGTCAATATTTATCAACCGTTGCTGAAATTGAACAAAAAACAGGCTTATCTTTTTTCCCCCAACTTCCCCCAGAAGTCCAAACACCGCTCAAATCGAGTAAAGGGGATGCCATCTGGCGGTTAGAGCAAGTCGATAATTTGCCGAGCAAGTACTGATGTCGATGCACGATTGCTTTCATGTTATTGGGCTTATGCTACAATAAGCCCACTCTATTTTTAGCTTCAATTCCACTGGAGGGCTGACATGCCACACTATCGTTCTCGTACATCAACACATGGTCGCAATATGGCTGGCGCACGTGCTTTATGGCGCGCAACAGGTATGGGAGAGGGCGACTTTGGCAAACCAATCATTGCGGTAGTCAATTCCTTTACGCAATTTGTTCCGGGACACGTCCATTTGAAAGATTTGGGACAGTTGGTTGCCCGAGAAATTGAAGCCGCTGGTGGGGTGGCAAAAGAATTTAACACCATTGCGGTCGATGACGGTATTGCGATGGGACACGATGGCATGTTGTACTCACTTCCCAGCCGTGATTTGATTGCTGACAGCATTGAATACATGGTCAATGCCCATTGCGCTGATGCGATGGTCTGTATTTCTAACTGCGACAAAATCACCCCGGGTATGTTGATGGCTTCTTTGCGCTTAAACATTCCCACCATCTTTGTTTCAGGTGGCCCAATGGAAGCGGGAAAAGTTGTTTTGGGTGGTAAGCAGATTCACATCGACTTGGTAGATGCCATGGTTGCCGCGGCAAGCAGTAGTGTGTGTGATACTGATGTTGATGCCATTGAGCGTTCAGCTTGCCCAACCTGTGGCTCTTGCTCAGGGATGTTTACGGCAAACTCAATGAACTGTTTGGCAGAGGCATTAGGCTTGGCGTTACCTGGTAACGGTTCGATGCTAGCCACACATGCTGACCGTAAAGACCTCTTCTTACAAGCAGGTCAGCGTATTGTGGAGTTGGCGCGTCGCTACTATGAACAAGATGATGAGACGGTATTACCCCGTAACATTGCCACCTTTGATGCCTTTGAAAATGCCATCGCGCTGGATGTCGCTATGGGGGGATCAACCAATACCGTATTACACCTATTAGCGGCGGCGCATGAAGCTAAGGTTGAGTTTACCATGGCAGACATCGATCGCATGAGCCGTAAAGTGCCTTGTTTGGCGAAGGTTGCCCCTAACCATAAAGACTATCATATGGAAGACGTTCACCGTGCAGGTGGCATTATGCGTATTCTGGCGGAATTAAGTCGCGGTGGCTTATTGCATCGTCACTGTCATACGGTTCACGCACCGAGTATGGGAGATGCCATTGACCGTTGGGACATTCGTTCAGGTCATGCGACGGATGCCGTGCAAACCTTCTTCAAAGCCGCACCTGCTGGTATTCGTACCACGGAAGCCTTTAGTCAATCAGCACGTTGGCAAACCCTTGATGACGATGCAGAGAAAGGGTGTATTCGTTCGATCGAACACGCTTATACTCAAGATGGTGGGTTAGCGGTACTCTCTGGCAATATCGCCCAACATGGCTGTATCGTTAAAACGGCAGGTGTTGATGAAAGCATCTTTAAGTTTGAAGGTAAGGCGCGTATTTATGAGAGTCAGGATGCCGCTGTGAAAGGCATTTTGGCGGACGAAGTACAAGCAGGCGAAGTGGTGATCATTCGTTACGAAGGCCCTAAGGGCGGGCCAGGGATGCAAGAAATGCTTTACCCCACCTCTTATTTGAAATCAAAAGGTTTGGGTAAAGCTTGTGCTTTGTTGACGGATGGACGTTTTTCAGGGGGAACCTCTGGATTGTCGATTGGTCACGTTTCTCCTGAAGCGGCAGAAGGCGGTAATATTGGTTTGATTGAAAATGGCGACATCATCACCATTGATATTCCAAACCGTAGTATCAGCGTCAACTTAACTGAGGCTGAATTGTTGGTGCGTCGTGAAGCCATGGAAGCGAAAGGGATTCACGCATGGCAACCAGCACAACCTCGTGAACGCGCGGTATCACCTGCTTTACGTGCTTATGCCGCCATGGCAACCAGTGCCGCCTTTGGTGCCGTACGTGATGTGGAGCAAATTGAGAGTCGTCGCCGTTAATCGGCGATCTCATGGCTGTCTGACATTTTTGTTCATAAACCGAGGGATGATCATTATGCGATTACAACAATTTGCCGTTTCAGGATTTGCCTATAAGCTAACCCCTCAGCAACGTGAGGCGTTATTACAGTTGTTGGTTTATATGGCAGGGGTTGATTATGAAGTGACCATAGAAGAGGAAGCTTTTTTAATTGCTTGGGCGAGAGAATGGAATTTACCTGTGGATTTAACACCAGACGAAGACATTTCAGAGAAGTCTCTGCTGTTGTTGTTTGATAGCTATGCCGCTAAAGTGATTGCGCTACAAGAAATGGTTAAATTGTCTTATCAAGATGGTCATTATGGCGAAGAAGAAAGAGATAAGGTTCATGCTTTTGCCACGCGTTTGGGCTTGGTGAATCATGAATTGTTACCAGAAATCAATAAATGGGTTCGTATTTGGTTTGATTGGCATTATACGGGTGAGCAGATGTTGAGCGAGTGGGGCGATCCTAATCGAGA
>CAZLOM010000043.1:12412-14139 GCA_964561185.1 uncultured Piscirickettsiaceae bacterium | reverse complement strand
TTAAATCCATGTCTTAGCAAGATTTTGGAGTGATCCAACAATCAGTATCTCTGTCAGTTTAATGACAAATAAGGCTACAATTGGCGACAAGTCGATCCCACCAAAATTCGGCAACAATTTGCGTAATGGCTTGAGAATGGGTTGGTTGAGTTCAGCGATGAAGTACAGACCAGGATCTGTCTGAACAGGGCGGAAAAAGCTCAGTATTGCTTCAGCGATGATGGTTAAGAACCATAAGTTTAAGAAGGCTCGCAATAAGTCGGAGACGGTCAGTAAGCCTAACCCAATAGCAGAATAGTCTTGTCCTAAGAGCATTGCCATCAGTGCGTAATATACCGCTTGTAACACAAACGCCCAAGTCAGTGCCGTTATATCCCAGCGATGATGATAGGGGATAAATCGTGACACAGGTCGGCAAAGTGGGTTGGTGATGTTAGCAATGCCTTGTACAAAGGGACTGTGCGGACGCGCATGAACTGCTCTAAGTGCGAACCGTAGCACAAAGAAAAAAACGGCGATATCAAAGACAAATTGTAAGGCAAAAAAACTGGCTTGATCTATGGGATTCATGCGACGGCTCCTAGTTGTTCTGAAAGTTCTCGCGCACGGGTTTGCGCGGCTTGCATGGCCTGTGCAACAAGTTCGGGGAAGTTGTTCTCTTGAAACAGGGTGATGGCTCGCTCTGTGGTTCCATTAGGCGAGGTGACTTGTTGACGCAGTTGTTCAGGGGTTGTTTTGCTTTCAATGGCCATTTTAGCCGCACCAAAAGTGGTTTGTAGGGCAAGCAATTGTGCCGTTTGTGCGTCTAGACCTAAAGCAATGCCGCCTTTGGTCATCGCCTCTATCATCAAAAAGAGATAGGCTGGTCCAGATCCTGATAGGGCTGTCACGGCATCCAGTTGTTCCTCTTCTGAGACCCACAGGGTTAACCCAACCGCTCTCATGATAGACTCTGCTTGATTTTTTTGAGCCACACTCACGCGTTCATTTGCAAATAAGCCAGTTGCGCCAGATTGTACCATTGCTGGGGTGTTGGGCATGGTGCGTACAATGGCTTGCTCACCGCCAAGCCAGCGATTGAGGTCTTTGCAACGAATGCCCGCGGCAATAGAGATGACCAGTGGTTGATGTTGTTGTACAAAATCGGTCAATGACTTTGCAACTTCAGGCATGACTTGAGGTTTGACGGCAAGCAGAACTGTGTCAACTTCTCCGCTTGGGAGTTCGTTGATAGTGCTGTATGTGGCGACCCCTGTATGAGCCAATTGTGCTCGTTGTTCGGGGTTTGGGTCGATGACCAATAAGTTTTGGGCGGGTACCTGATTCGCAATAAGACCGAGAACCAGACTGCGTGCCATATTGCCGCCACCAATAAAGACGAGACGATTAGGAATCATGTTAATAATCTCCTTAACAATGAGTTTAGCTGAGTGTGGATTATTTTACCATCAAAGTGGCTGACTGTCCCAATCGCTGTTCTTGCTTTTTGTTTGTACGTGTTTGTGTGATAATCTTACAAAATGCTTTGACCTGATTTCCTTTTTATGTGTATAATGATCAGCTAACCTAAAAGAGGTGTTAGCTATGAAAATTTTATCTTCATTAAAGTCTGCAAAGACTCGTCATAAAGATTGCCAAGTGGTTCGCCGTCGTGGCAAGGTTTATGTGATTTGCAAAACTAACCCAAAATTTAAGGCGCGTCAGCGTTAATTTTGGCTCGTGTTGCG
>CAZLOM010000043.1:0-12312 GCA_964561185.1 uncultured Piscirickettsiaceae bacterium | reverse complement strand
GCAAAACTAACCCAAAATTTAAGGCGCGTCAGCGTTAATTTTGGCTCGTGTTGCGAGTGCAAGAAAGCGACCCTTTGCGGTCGCTTTTGTTTTGCGTGTGTTTTTAACACGCCTAGGCTAATAATGGGTTAATTAAACAATGCCTCAATATGCGCGACAGCACTGTTCGCTAAGTCTGGGAGATTGTAGCCTCCTTCTAATGCTGAAATCATGCGTCCTTGTGCAAACTCAATCGCGATCTTCTTGACCTCATCGGTTAATGCCGCAAAATCTTGTGATTGCAGATTTAATTGCGCGAGCGGGTCATTTTTATGACCATCAAAGCCTGCTGAAAATAGGATCAGTTCTGGTTGAAAATCACGCAGGGCTGGCAGTCCAATCTTTCGCCACTCGCTTAAAAATAGGGTTCCTTCTGCCTGTGCAGGTAATGGCATGAGTATGACGCGTTGGTGCGCCTCTGCTCTGAGTGATACTTGTGGAAAGTGTGGATGCTGAAATGAAGAAAGCAGTAGTAGGTCTGGTGTTTGGCGAGCGACTACGGCAGTCCCGTTCCCGTGGTGAGCGTCAAAGTCAACAATCGCCACGCGTTTGAAGCCTTTGGTTTGGGCGTGTTTTGCCGCGATAGCCACATTTGATAATAGGCAAAACCCCATCGGAAAACTCGGCATGGCGTGATGTCCTGGTGGTCGCGATAGGCAAAACGCGCGTTGAATTTCACCCTTGGCAACGGCATTGACCGCATCAATCAGTGTTCCTGCTGAAAGGCGTGCGGCATGAAGTGAGTGTTTATTCATGCCAGTGTCCTTGTCTAGCTTCATCCACTCAGCATGTTCAGGAATGGCATTCTGTAGTTTGTTCCAGTATTGCTCGGTGTGAACGCGTAGGATTTCAGTATCGCCAGCAGGGGATGCTTCGTGCCAAGTGATCTTGTTTAAGCGTGTGTGTTGTTGAATGGCTGTGCGGATGGCATTCATTCTTTCAGGGGCTTCAGGGTGATAGGAAGGGCTGTTACGGTGCTGTTGACAGTCAGGATGCCAGTAAATCGCAGAAATAGATGTTGTCATGAGTGATAACTCCATTGCAAAATGATAAGATAATTGTTAATATGGCGGATTAACGCTTGCGCGAGTATTTATTCTCGGGTAGAATGGTCAATTCCTTTCCCTACCCGAGATTATAAAGCCCGTTGCTTTTTTTGAAAGGATATTTTAGGATGAAAACATTTGTTGCTAAGCCGCACGAAGTCAAACGTGACTGGTTTGTGGTTGATGCTGACGGTAAAACGCTAGGTCGTTTAGCCGCAGAAGTTGCCTCTCGTTTACGTGGTAAGCATAAGCCAACTTATACGCCACACGTTGACTGTGGTGACTATATTATTATTGTTAACGCTGAGAAAATCGGTGTAACAGGTGCGAAGCGCACAGACAAAATGTATTACCGTCATACTGGTTATGTGGGTAACATGAAGTCAGCGTCTTTTGAGAAAATGATTGAGCGTTCGCCTGAGCGTGTGTTGGAAATTGCCATTAAAGGTATGCTTCCAAAAGGACCATTAGGTCGTCAAATGTACCGCAAGTTAAAAGTATTTGCGGGTAATACACACCCTCATGCGGCTCAACAGCCAATTGCTTTGGATCTGTAAGGAGAAATCAACATGGCATTAGAACAGTACTTAGGCACTGGTCGTCGTAAGAGCTCTGTTGCTCGCGTTTTCTTACGTCCAGGTTCAGGTAAAATGGTCATCAACGGTCGTGCGTTGGAACAACATTTTCCACGCGAAACGGATCATATGATTGTTCGTCAACCTTTGGTTGTAACATCAAATGTTGAGCGTTTTGATGTGGTTGTTAACGTTGTTGGCGGTGGTACGACTGGTCAAGCTGGGGCGATTCGTCATGGTTTGGCGCGTGCTTTAGTCGCTTACAGCGAAGACAATCGTGTTCCTTTGCGTGCTCAAGGTCTATTGACTCGTGATGCACGTGAAGTTGAACGTAAAAAGGTTGGTTTGCACGGCGCACGTCGTCGTCCACAGTTCTCAAAACGTTAATTATTGCGTTGGGATTGTCCGATCAAAAAAGCTCACCCTTGTGGTGGGCTTTTTGTTTTTTAGCGTCATTATTGTTTGTGCTTGGGTCGCCATCGCGTGATTGTTTGCGCTTTCGGTATTTTTTCTCATGAAATTTAGCTGAAAATCTATGAGATGACGGCATAAACGCGCTATAATCTTACCAGTATGTATTTTTGTTATTCCTTTTTACTAGCCTATTCTGAAGAGAGTTGTTAAAGACGACATGCCACATCATTCTGCGTCGCCGATGCCCACAGAGGCATCATCATTAGATCAGCATCTTGCACAAGACCCAGCTTTTGCCAGAGAATCCGAAAAATATCAAAACCCCGTGCCAAGTCGAGAATATATTCTCAGTTTGCTTGAACACGCCTCGCATCCCCTGTTTACAGATGAGATTCAGCTGGCATTAAATATTGATCCAGACGATGATGAGCGACTGGAAGGGGTGCGTCGTCGCTTAAAGGCGATGGTAAGAGATGGGCAGTTGTTGCAGAATCGCAAGGGTGCTTTTGGTGTCGTTAAGCGCATGGACTTAGTTCGTGGAACGATTCACGCGCATCCCGATGGTTTTGGTTTTCTTTTGCCAGATGATAAGGGTGATGACTTATTTTTCCCTTTCCGCGAAATGCAGAAGGTGATGCACGGTGATAAGGTGCTGGCGCAGGTGGTAGATATTGACCATCGTGGACGCAAAGTCGGTTCCATTGTTGAGGTGATTGAGCGGGCGCACCAGCAGGTGGTGGGTAAACTGTTTTATGAGCATGGCATGGCGTATGTGCGCTCCGAAAATAAGCGCATTACACAGGATGTATTGATTCCCGTAGATGCTTTGATGGGGGCTTATCAGGGGCAATTGGTGGTTGCTGAAGTGGTGCATCCGCCTAGCCCGAGATCGAGTGCTGTTGGTAAAATTACCCGTATTTTAGGGGATGCCATGGATCCTGGTGTGGAAATTGATGCCGCTTTGCATGCCTATCAATTACCACACACTTGGTCTGAAACGCTACGAGAAGAAGTCACTCAGCTGCCTGATGAGGTGTTAGAGACTGACTTTGCTGACCGCGAAGACATTCGTCATTTACCCCTAGTCACCATTGACGGTGAAGACTCAAAAGATTTTGACGATGCCGTGTATGCCAGTAAGCGTCCTGATGGCTCATGGCGATTGGTGGTTGCCATTGCCGATGTGGCACATTATGTCAAGGTGGGCTCCGCATTAGACGCTGAAGCATTGGCTCGCGGTAATTCGGTCTATTTCCCGCAACGTGTCGTGCCAATGTTGCCTGAAAAATTGTCAAACGATTTATGTTCTTTGAATCCAAAAGTCAATCGTCTGTGTATGGTGGCTGATTTATCATTGAATACTGATGGTACGGTGCGTCGTTCTCGTTTTTATAACGGGGTCATGTTCTCTCATGCACGATTGACCTATAACCAAGTGGCAAAAATGGTGGTTGATCAAGATGAAACCTTGCGTGACGAACACAAGTCATTGTTGAAGCCGTTGGATCAACTCTATGAGTTGTATCAGGTATTACGCCTGTTGCGTGATCAGCGTGGCGCGATTGATTTTGATTCGGTTGAAACCAAAATTGTGTTTGATGAAGATCGAAAGATTGATCGTATCATGCCAATGGAGCGTAACGATGCGCACAAAATGATCGAAGAGTGTATGCTTTTGGCAAATGAGTCGGTTGCCAAGTATTTGTCTAAAGCAAAATTGCCAACCTTGTACCGTTTGCATGAGTCTCCTCCAGCCGAAAAGCTCACTGACTTGCATCGCTTTTTAGGCGATTTCCGTTTGCAGTTAGGGGGTGGTGATGAACCTAAAGCAACCGATTATGTAAAACTGATTGCCGAAATTCAAGAGCATCCTAATAAAGACTTAATTGAAACCGTGTTATTGCGTTCGATGGCACAGGCAACCTACAGTCCAAAAGAGGGCGGGCATTTTGGTCTGTCTTACGAACATTATTTGCACTTTACCTCACCGATTCGTCGCTACCCTGACTTGATGGTGCATCGTGGTTTGAAGTTTGTGATTGCTAAGGGTAAGCGTAGTGATTGGGCATGGTCAGAATCTCAACTAGAACAGATGGGATTGCATTGTTCGATGACTGAACGTCGTGCCGATGAAGCGGTGCGTGATGCGACCACTTGGTTGAAGTGTGAGTATTTATCGCATTTTGTGGGCGACAGTTTTGCAGGGGCGATTAGCTCAGTAACCAGCTTTGGGGTGTTTATTCAGTTAGATCATTTGTTCGTCGAAGGTCTGCTTCACGTCAGTGACTTGGGTGATGAGTATTTTCATTATGACCCTGTGAAGCATCTCATGCTTGGTGAGAAGTCAGGTAAGCTTTATCGCTTAGGCGATAGGGTGGTTGTTCAGGTTGCTAAGGTGAATCTGGATGAACGCAAGATCGAGTTTTGTTGGCCAAATGCGGTGCGTAAGGCACCAAAAACCTCAGGCTATCAAAAAGTAGCTAAGAAGTTGACTAAGTCTGCTCGACCTAAAGCACCATTCCAAGAAACCAATGATCGTGCTGATCAAGAGGTGATTGATGGCTTAGGGTTGATTCGTGATTATATGGGTGTGAGTCCTAAGTCGCCTCACGAAACAGAGGCGGACAAAAAGAAAAAAGCACGTAAGCGTCGTCGAACCAAACCTAAGAAAGCGAAGCACGATCATTATGAGTAAGGGAACTGCGCGTGCGGGCTGGCATGCGGCACAGGCGGCGATTGCACAGCAACCTGAATTTGTGTTACGTGTGTGGGTGCAAAGCGGACGCTCCGATCAGCGCAGTCAAGCCTTATTGGCTGAGGTTAATGCCTTAGGGGTTCCTGTTGAGTCGGTACCCAAGTCGGTGTTAGATCGTTATGCAGAACATCATCAAGGTGTGATTGCTTGGTTGGTAGAGCAGGTGTTACCTAATGAAGCTGATTTAGAGGCTTTATTAGAGGGCTTGGATCATCCCCCGTTTATTTTGGTGTTAGATGGTGTGCAAGACCCTCACAATCTGGGGGCTTGTTTGCGTACCGCTGATGCCGTAGGGGTGGATGCTGTCATTATTCCTAAGCATAAGGCGGTTGGCTTAACGCCAGCGGTGCGTAAGGTGGCTTGTGGTGCGGCTGAGTCTGTCGCGCTGTTTCAAGTGACAAATCTGGTAAGAACCTTAGAGGTGCTGAAAGCGCGAGGGGTGTGGGTGACGGGGTTGGCTCTGGATGCGTCATCGCAACCTTTGTTTGCGTTGGATTGGACAGGGTCTCTGGCCGTGGTGATGGGGGCTGAAGAGTCGGGGATTCGTCAGTTGACTCAGAAAACCTGTGATCGTTTGGCGATGATTCCCATGTTAGGGCAGGTGCAAAGTTTGAATGTCTCAGTTGCAACAGGCGTGGTCTTGTACCATGCCTTGTCGCAGAGATTGGCGCGTTAGGTTTTGTGTATTAGCCCTGATTTTCTTGATGATGTGTTTTTGTAATGATAATGGTGGCGGCTTCGTTGGTGTTAATGATGTGAATACTCTGTGTTCTCAGCATTTGTTGTATGACCTCCAACAACTGAATTAAGCGTGCTTCTGGCAGTTGACTTAATTCCTGCATGATCATTGATGGTGTCGCAAGGTTGTAGTCCGTTGGTATCTGCTCTTGTAGCTGGAGCAGATGTTGGGTGTTTTTTTCTACACCATAGCGTAACCACTCCGCAGAGACACCCAGCCAACTCGCCAAGTTAATCAGTTTATCTTGTGATGGAAACACGCCATGGTAAAGCCATTTTCTCACTGCTTGAGTGGTGACACGAGAGCTGAGGGCTTTTCGATTGAGAATGCGTGTGATCTCAGTTGGACTATACATGGGCAATCCGACGCGTTGAAATTCGCTATATAAACGGCGACTAAATTCGCTTTGAATGGTGATTTTGGTTACTCTCACAGCTACTCCTTTTTCAATGATATTGACCAAAGATCAGACAAAACTCAGATTGTCTGACTGTATCGAGTCGATCAGTAAACATGTGTTACTATTTCACCCTGTGTAGGTAGAGGTTTGTTGTGTCACCTGAGTTTTCGCTGATTTTTAAGCAAATTGCCCCTGTTGTTGGTTCAGATCCTGAGTTGGTATTGGGGATTGGAGATGATGCCGCTTTGGTATCTTTGCCAGAGGCGGGTGAGCAGGTGTTGGCGATGGATACTTTGGTGGCTGGTCGCCATTTTTTTCCAGAGCAGTCGGCATATGATGTGGGGTGGAAGGCATTGGCGGTGAACCTGTCAGACTTAGCCAGTATGGGGGCTGTACCGCGGTTTGCCTTGTTATCTCTGTCTTTGCCACAGCATTTGGTGATGGATCAGCAGGCAATGTGGGTTAGTGAGTTTATGCGCGGTTGGCAAGCCGTTGCACAGCCGTTTGGTGTGGTGTTGATTGGTGGTGATACAACGGTTAGCCCTACCTTATCCATTTCGGTGACGGTGATCGGCTATCGCCCAGCGTCCAGTCGTGCGATGTTGCGCCAATCGGCACAGGTTGATGATGACTTGTGGGTGTCGGGTTCTATTGGTTCTGCGGGACTTGCGTTGGCTTTGTTGTTGTCAGGGGAAATGCCTACGGAGCTTCTGGCTCAAGCCTTGCATCGTCCTCTGCCAAGGATTGCTTTGGGTCAGGCGTTGTTGCCCTTAGTCAATGCGGCAATGGATGTTTCAGATGGGTTACTGGCAGACTTATCTCATATTTTGCACGCCAGCGGTGGTATTGGTGCTGAGTTGTATTGGGAGGAAATTCCCATGCGTGTCGAAGTCAAGGCATGGGCTGATGCTGATGCCTTTTTGCCCTTGATTGCGGGTGATGATTATGAATTGTTGTTCAGCGCGTCAGCGCGTCAGCGAGATGCGATTATGCAAACAGCTCAAGCCTGTCAAACTCCTGTGACCCGAATCGGACGATTGACAGCCCAGTCGGGCATGAAGGTCATTAAAAATGGGCAGGTATTAAGCCTGCCCAGTCGTTTAGGGTTTGATCACTTTCAGTCGTGAGCGGTGTGTTGTGATGCTCAATCCACCTTAGATTTGATTGAGACGAGATCATCAAGCGTGTACTCGTCATCTATGTTGATGCTTTTCTTTTTGCTCGGTTTAGCAGGTTCTATCAAACTGCTGTAAGACTCCATCAGTTTCTCATATTCTTTGACATCGTCAGGTACAATAAATCCTTCCATTCGAGCCTGCTGTTTGCAATACTCTTCTGCGAACTCCAACAACTCACCGACGGTTTTATGACGGAACTTATGGCGTTGGCGCACGTGTGAGAAGGGTCGCATGAGTGGTGGATCAAGCGGGATTGCGCTGAGTGTGCCAAGTTGTAACTCTTTAGAAATGGTTGCTCGTGAAGTGATGGCGATACCAACGCCTCCCTCCACCGCCATTTTTAAGGCTTCAGGGCTACCCATTTCCATAATGATGTTCATGTCTAAAAAGTTAATGCCAGCGTTCTTTCTGAGATAGTCATCAATGACCGAACGCGAGCCAGAGCCTTCTTCACGGAGAATGAATGGGTGAGTGGTGAGCTGTTCTGCTTTAATGACCTTGCTTTTGGCTAGAGGATGATCGGGCGCGGTAATGACGAGCATTTCATCCATGCGACAGGCTTTCACTTCAAGGTTTTTGTTATAAACAGGGGCTTCAACAATACCCAGATCGACAATGTTGTTTTCGACCATGGCAACAATGTTTTCGGTATTGCCAACCTGTAGGCGAATGCTCACCTCTGGGAAGTTTTGCTTAAAACCGCCCAAGAGTTTGGGCAATAAATATTCAGCGATGGTGGTACTTGCCCCTACGACGAGGCTACCGCT
The DNA here is from genome assembly GCA_964561185.1 of uncultured Piscirickettsiaceae bacterium. Lineage (GTDB taxonomy): Bacteria > Pseudomonadota > Gammaproteobacteria > Thiomicrospirales > Thiomicrospiraceae. The sequence continues at coordinate 4,399 of CAZLOM010000043.1, read as the reverse complement.
AACCGTTCCTGTCAGCTCTCGAATGTCATCTGCCATGCGGGCATAGAGTTCTAAAATTTGTTCGGCGTATTTATAAACCGACTTGCCTGCCTCGGTCAGGGTGATCTTATTGTGTGTGCGATCGAATAAACGTGTATTGAAAAAGTCTTCCAATTGTTTAATTTGGAAGGTTACCGCTGGCTGAGTCATATGCAAAATTTCTGCGGCTTTGGTGAAGCTCATTACGCGAGCAACAGTGTGAAATACCTGTAAGCGACGATCCGCCATGGAATAACCCTCATAAAAAATAATTATTGGTACTATAAGAAAAATTATGCGCAAAGTAAAGCAAAAAGGCGTGACGGGTGCATTTCAAGGGCAAAATCATGGATAAGTTGCTTTTTTCAGCCTCCGTTCGCTCATTAGCAACGCCTACGAGGTTTTTGGTTCGTATCTTGTGTTTAGGCGGTAATCAGTACTTCTAAGACAAACTGTGATCCTGCAAAGCCAATGACCAGTAACCCATAACCCCATAAAGATAATTTTGCCGCACGTTGTCCTCGCCAACCAAAACGCCATCTGCCGAGCAGTAAAATGGCAACCAGCAACCAACTCAACAGCGTAAACAGTGTTTTGTGTGCTAAGTGTTGCGCCAGCAAGTCATCAACGTAGATGGCACCTGTCATCAAAGCCAAACTCAGCGTGAAAAAACCAACCACCAGCCACTCTACATGGGTACGTTCCATATCAATCAGTGGTGGTAGGCTTCCGAGTAAGCCATGCCATTGCTTTTGCTTTAAGCGTTTTTCTTGTATGAGAATAAGCAAAGCCTGTGCCGCGGCCAGTCCAAGTAGTGTGTAGGCGGTTAATGAAATTAATACGTGTATGCCAATGCTAAAATCAATCGGGTGGGGGGGGGGCAACCAAGCGGGCAACCAAAGCGATAGCATGGCGAAAGGAAAAATAAACATCCCTAGCGTTTCAACGGGTTTTGATAGACTGCTTACTAATAGCAGGAGCGCGGACAGCCATCCCGCTAGGCTCAGGCTGACCCCTAGACCAATCTGAATGCTTTGCGTGTCTAATAGCGTGCCCCAGAGTAGGCTGCCATGAATAAGACTGGCAATGCCGACTAATCCAAGAATGACTGGTTTGGGGAAGTAAGTGAGTCGTTGTCTGGTCTTTAGCCACAGAATAAGACCGCTCAACAAGTAAGCAAACGAAGCTAAAAAGATCAGTTTATTCACAGTAAATTCCTTTAGAGGTGACATGACAGTGATGACAAGACTGCGTTTGTGGGTGCATCTGCCTTATTCTGCTTTATAATAGCAAATAATAACAAAAAATCCTGATGTATCGCTGAGACTTGTGCGTCATTTTTAGGAAGTTGTTGTGGTTGTATCGCGTTTTTAGTTAGGAAAGTGGTTATGTTTGATAATTTGTCAGAGCGTTTGCAGAAAACTTTTAAGAATATCCGTGGTCAAGGTCGATTGACAGAGGATAACATTAAAGATGCCTTGCGTGAGGTGCGTCGAGCCTTGTTAGAGGCGGACGTTGCCTTAGAGGTGATTAAGTCGTTTATTGATCAAGTGCAAACTCGGGCGGTTGGGCAAGAGGTTGCATTAAGTTTAACCCCCGGTCAGGCGTTCATTAAAATTGTGAAGGAAGAATTGACCCAAATCATGGGGCAAGAAAACTTTGCCCTCAAGCTCAATGCCGTGCCTCCAGCGGTTATTTTAATGGCAGGGTTACAAGGGGCTGGTAAAACCACAACCGTTGGTAAATTGGCGCGTTTTCTAAGAGAGCGTGAGAAGAAAAAGGTATTGGTGGTTTCTGCTGACGTTTACCGTCCAGCGGCGATTGCCCAATTGAAAACCCTTGCCGAACAGGTTGGGGTGAGTTTTTTCCCCAGTGAGGCTTCTCAATCTCCTGTTAAGATTGCCAAGGATGCCTTAGACTCTGCCAGAAAGCAGTTTTTTGATGTGTTGATTGTCGATACCGCAGGTCGTTTGCATATTGATGTTGAGATGATGGATGAGGTGAAAGCCATTCATTCCGCCATCAACCCGATTGAAACGCTGTTTGTGGTTGATGCCATGACAGGTCAAGATGCGGCAAAAACCGCCAAAGCATTTAATGAAGCCTTGCCCTTAACTGGCGCGATTCTCACCAAAACCGATGGTGATGCGAGAGGTGGTGCGGCACTGTCCTTGCGTTCCTTGACAGGTAAGCCAATTAAGTTTTTGGGGGCTGGTGAAAAGCTAGACGCGCTTGAGCCTTTTTTCCCAGAGCGTATGGCATCGCGTATTTTGGGTATGGGCGATGTGCTCAGTTTGATTGAGCAGGTTGAACATAAGGTCGATCGCGTTCAGGCGGAGAAGTTGGCGAAGAAGTTGCACGAGGGAGAAAGTTTTACTTTTGAGGATTTCAAAGCGCAACTGCAACAGATTCAGAACATGGGCGGTGTGTTCTCCATGTTGGATAAATTACCGGGTATGGGCGGAATTGCCAATAAGGTTGATGCGGTGCAAGGGGAGAAGCAATTTAAGCGCATTGAAGCCATTATTAATTCCATGACACTACAAGAGCGTCGTCATCCTTCGATTATTAAAGGTTCTCGTAAGCGTCGTATTGCGCAGGGTTCTGGTACGTCGGTGCAGGAGATCAATCGGTTGATGAAACAGTTTGAAGAGATGCAGAAGATGATGAAGTCGATGAAGAAGGGTGGGATGAAAAATATGATGCGTGCCATGGGTGGCATGGGCGCAATGGGTGGTGCTGGCGGTATGGCTGGTGGTTTGGGCGGAATGATGGGTAAACTGCCATTTGGAAAGCGTTAATGATTGATGATGCTTATATTTTCGGAGGAAACTCGCAAGGCTAAGGCACGCGCTTAGGTATCCTGTGTTGTAAAAAAACAACAAAGCCGAAAATAATTTGTAAAAATCGCAAAAAATTGTTGCATCTTTGCAAACAGGTGTTGTAAGATTGTCTCCGAGGTTGGGAAGGGCATAAGTCTAACCCTTAAAATTTGTTGGAATCTATTAAAGGATTTGTCATGAATAAGAATATTTTAGCTGTTGCTATCGCTGCTGCTGTTGCGGCTCCTTCAGCATTCGCTGCTGCTACTGTTTACGGTAATGCTCATATGTCTGTTAATGCTACATCAAGTGTAGCAAATGGTAGCAATGTTTCTGCTGACCAAACAGCTGTATCTTCTAACTCATCATATTTTGGTGTTAAAGGTTCTGAAGATCTTGCTGGTGGCTTGAAAGCTGTTTATCAAATTGAAACTGGTGTTGGCTTAGACGGTGAAGGTAGCAACACACTGGGTAGCAATTTACGTAACTCTTTTGCTGGTATCGGCGGTGGTTTCGGTACAGTATTGTTAGGTCGTCATGACTCTCCAATGAAAATGGTCGGACGTAAGTATGACTTGTTCGGTGACCAAGTTGGTAATAACCGTAACATTTTAGGTGGTGGTTTGACTCCAGCTTCTGCTTTGGTTGATGGTCGTCATTCAAACGTAATCGCTTATGCTTCTCCTACAATGAATGGTTTCTCTGCTTTAGTTGCATATGTTCCTGGTTCAGTTGGTGGTTTAACTTTAGCAACGGCTACAAATAACGGTAATGAGTTATTCAGCACAGCAGACCAACGTGGTGATGCTTATTCTGCTATGCTAGACTACACTGCAGGCAACCTAAGTGTTACTGGTGGTTATATTGGTGTCAATACTAAGGGTGGTACTCTTGGTGGCGTAAAAGACTTTTCTGGTTACCGTTTAGGCGCTGGTTACACATTTGGTGCTGCTAAAGTTGTTGCTTTGGCTCAACAAACTAATGTTTATCGTGTGTTAGGTGTTGCTGCTGATCAGACAATTTATGGTTTGGGTGCATCTTATGAACTAGGTAACGGTGGTAAAGTTAAAGGTCAATACTATGTTGCTGGCGACGTTAAAAATCAAGACGTTGGTGGTTCTATGTTGACTGTAGGTTATGATCATGCTCTAAGCAAGTCAACTACTGCATATGTAGCTTATGCTATGGCTCAAAATGACAATAATGGTTCATTCACTACTGCAATGTCTAACGGTGGTGTTGGTGAAACTTACACTGCTGTAGGTGCTGGCTCTTCTGCTGGTAATGCAAAAGATAACAGCGTAGTTTCTGTTGGTTTACAACACAAGTTCTAATTGCTTGCAGTTGAAAGACTGCGTTCAAGTTAGACAGCGAAAAGCGATCCGAAAGGGTCGCTTTTTTGTTTGTGGGGGCGTAGAATGGTTCTCAGTTTGGTAGCGACGAGAGTAGAGCATGAGTGAGTTGGATGAGCAAAAAGAAATCGTTGGTTGGTACAAAGAACTGTTTAAAGTGGTAATTACTGTTATTCTTGCGTTATCAGCTGGTATTGCGGGATTAAT
>CAZLOM010000042.1:0-14228 GCA_964561185.1 uncultured Piscirickettsiaceae bacterium | reverse complement strand
CACAAACAACGGATGCTCGCCAACACCCACACCCCAGCGTTGCTTTAACCGCAGAACTGGTGGCTCGTCCCTCAGTGACACCTGACGATCAGGGTTGCCAAGAACTGCTCATTAACCGCTTAACGGCGTTAGGCTTCGCCTGCGAAACAATGATTTTTGGTGAAGTCACTAACTTATGGGCAAGACGAGGCACCGCAAGTCCTTTATTTGTCTTTGCAGGACATACCGATGTTGTCCCTGCTGGTAATGTCAATCACTGGACATTCCCTCCCTTTGAACCCACCATAAATGACGGCTTTCTCTACGGTCGCGGCAGTGCCGACATGAAAGGCGGGGTTGCCTGCTTTATTACTGCGTTAGAAAGGTTTTTGAGCGAACACCCTGATCATCAAGGTTCTATTGGGTTGCTGATCACTTCCGATGAAGAGGGAGATGCCGTCAATGGTACGGTCAAAGTGGTCGAAACCTTAATGGCGAGAGGCGAAATCATTGACTATTGCTTGCTTGGAGAACCAACTGCCGAAGCAGACTTAGGCGATATGCTCAAGAACGGACGCAGAGGATCCTTGTCTGGAAAGTTGGTCGTTAAAGGAAAACAAGGACACATTGCTTATCCGCACTTGGCAGACAACCCCATTCATCGCCTTGCACCAGCACTGACCGAACTCACCAACCAAGTATGGGATACAGGTAATGAATTTTTTCCTGCCACCAGTTTTCAGGTCTCTAATCTACGTTCAGGCTTGGGTGTGAGCAATGTCATTCCACCAGATGCCACCCTTGATTTTAACTTTAGATTCTCCACGGCAAGCACCGCAGAAAGCCTTAAAGCAGGTGTGATTGGCATTTTGGATAAGCATCAACTGACTTACGACTTAACATGGAATTTATCGGGTATCCCTTGGCTAACTGAGCCCGCAGAACTGGTCAATGCCGCCATCGAGGCAACACAGCAGGTGACAGGCAGAACCCCTGTCTGCTCAACGGGCGGTGGTATTTCGGATGGTCGATTCATCGCGCCAATGGGTGGGCAAGTCATTGAGTTAGGTCCATTAAATGCCACCATTCATAAAATTGACGAGCGTGTTGGTATTGACGAACTCACACAACTCACCGACATTTACCAACAAATGCTTAATCGCCTACTAGGCTAGCCTCATCAACACGTGAGAAGCACAACAACAGCTTCTCACGCAACAAGTCAAATTCTATCGGTTTTGCTAAATAATCATCCATCCCTGATGCTAACGCACGATCAACATCCTCTTGCAATCCATGTGCTGATAAACCAATCACATACAGATGCTGACCTGTTTTTTGTTCCAACACTCTCAACTCTGCAATGGTTTCATAGCCATTTTTAATGGGCATCTCAATGTCTAGCAATAGCACATCTACCTGCGTTTCATTTAATGCGCTCAAAGCCTCTACACCGTTATTAACCACGATGGTTTCAACGCCTAACTTGGCTAACAGTTTTGTAGCAACCAACTGGTTAACACGATTATCTTCCGCCAACACCACCTTTTTACCGCGTAAAGGATCCGTTAACGCAAAATCAGCCTGTTTGCTGGCTTGTTCAGCAGACTGCATTTCAATCAATAAGTGATCCAATATATCATCACTATCTTGTATGACAGGAAATAAAGGCAGTACAAACCAAAAACGCGTCCCCACGCCCAATTGGCTAGAAACCCCGATCTCTCCTCCCATCAACTCAACCAATTCTTTAGACAGCGATAACCCCAACCCTGTACCACCAAAATGCCGTGAAATGGACTCATCAGCCTGAGTAAAGGGCTGAAACAGCTTCTTCTGTGCAGACTCCGTCATACCAATACCTGTATCTTCCACCACCACCCGCAGATGATCATTGGATTGCTTATCCACCGTCACAGTTACCGAACCAAACTCAGTAAACTTAATCGCATTACCAACCAAATTGATCAATACTTGACGCATCCTCGTTGGATCTCCCAACAGTTGATCAGGCAAATCGGGGGATAAGTGTGATGACAAGAGCAACCCCTTCTGTTTCGCTGTCTCGCGTGTCATATTCACAACCAAGTGAACAACATCATGAATAGAATAAGGAATATGCTCAATATCGAGTTTACCTGCTTCTACCTTTGCCATGTCTAAAACCTGATTGATGATATTTAACAGGTGACGCGCAGCCATGCTGATTTGATCTAGTGGATCACCCTTGATGCAGGTTTCTTGCTCCATTTGTAAGAGTTGCGTAAAGCCTAAAATGGCATTTAATGGCGTTCGTAATTCATGTGTAATATGATGAACAAAGGTTGACTTGGCTTCGTTAAGACGTTCTGCTAAGACTTTATCTTTTTCTAACAGGGCTACCGCTTCCTCTAATCTTCCCAATGCTTCATTGATGCTATCGCGCATCACGGCAAACTCACCTTGCATGGCACCTTGAATACGATATTGATAACGCGCAGAACCAATAATATCAATTAGTTGTGAACAAATTGACGCTAATGGTTGAACAAAATGCTTACGCAACACGTAAAACCAAAAGTAAAGCATAACCCCCAACAAGGCTACTGCTAATAAACTATTCACCCATAACAGCCGATTATGATGCTGGGCTGTTTCCTGTACAGTGTGCATGAAATCCATAAACAACTTATGTTCAAAAGACTGTAATAAATTGATACGTTCAGTAGTTAATGAAAACCACGCCTCCTGACTCACACTTAATGACTCAGAACGATCGACCTTTTGCTTAATTTCCGCTCTGAGTGCTTGTAGTTGCTGAGAAACAGGATGATCAACCAGCATACTAAGATCATGACGATAATCAGCACCAATCAGTTGATTCATTAAATTATAAGCAGAAAACTGACGCTCACTCACCGCATGAAAGCGTTGATAAGCATCAAGCCTTACCCCGTTAGGTACAAAAATAAGTGCCGCTCCCAAGGCGCGCTCCTGACCAGCAAACTCTTTTACCATCAACAACTCATAATAAGCCAAGAAAGAATGACTGTTTCCCTGTACAATATCAGAGGTAGCGAACGAAAAAACCCAATTCAATACAAGGTTAATTGCGTCAGTATAACGCTGAAACGCATCATCAAAACGATTACGCAACCGATCAACATCCTCTCTTTCCAAATAAATTTGCCGAATCGCAGGCTCGAAAGCAGTCAAAAAGGACTGAAGTCCTAATTCATGACCTTGTGCGTAAGTCTCGAGATACTGGTAAAACTTCAGATTTGCACTGTCCGTCTCCATTCGTTGAGCCATAAGTGCATGCTGATTTTCAGGGGTTGGTGTAACCAAATAAGCAGAACTTAGCCCTCGTTCTTTTTGTAACTCATGCACCAATAAAAGCACCTGATGTGATAAAGCCAATTTCTGAGCAAAAGCATCATCTTGTTGCTTGACACGAATAGAGGCATCAATATTTTTGATCAACATGAGCATCAAGGCGATAGCCATCACACCGAATACCAATATTAATTTATGGGTTACTTTCATGATTCAGCTTTGCCTTCTGTTTGCCTTCAAAACAAGGGTTACAACACTTCGCCCCTACCATTCGGTAAGAACCATATTTTTCTGATTATCGCATCATCACGAATATCAAGCAAGCAATCTCGTTACAATACAAAACAATCGACTGACGGCTTTCCATTGTGCAAAATAATTTACTAAATATTGAGTAAAAATAAAAACAGTTATGATAAGATGCTGTGCATCAAACAACACAAAAATAGGTACATAAAAATGCTTATCGGCTTGGTATCAGTGTACGTTTTCATTTCACTCATCATTAGTCTATGGGCGGCGCAACAGGTTCACTCCAGCCGTGATTTTTACACCACCGACAGACAACTCCCCATGCTCATGGTGACTGCCATGATGTTTGCTGGGTGGTTTGGCGCAGAAACGGTTTTAGGTATTCCTGCCACCTTTATGGAGGAAGGGGTGATGGGACTCATCTCTGACCCGCTAGGTGCAGCAGCCTGTTTGATTATTTTTGGTCTTTTCTTTGCCAAAAAGTTGTATCGCTTAAACCTAATGACCATTGGTGATTTTTATCGTCAGCGTTATAGCAGAGGCATTGAGGTCATCACAGGTATTGCGATTGCCCTCTCTTATCTTGGTTGGGTGTCGGCACAAATTACCGCGCTTGGCATGGTATTACATATTCTGAGCAACCATCTGATCAGCATCAACGAAGGCATCATCATTGGTACGATCGTTGTTGCCCTCTACACAGTCGTTGGTGGATTGTGGTCGATAGCGATTACTGTATCTATTCATATCACGGTAACGGTTATTGCGCTGACGATTATTGCCTTGATGATCGGTTCAGAGACGGGGGGGCTTGCACCTGTTTGGGAATACGCACTGATCAATGACGCATTCAAACTTCCTGAAAATCCTTCCCCCTTGCTTGCACTTGCTATGCTCACCAGCTTTTTAACCCTTGCTTTTGGTTCTATTCCACAACAAGACGTATTTCAACGCGCTAACGCCGCTCGTACCGAGCAGATTGCGATGTGGAGTGCGATATTTGGCGGGCTTTTGTATCTCGCCTTTACCTTTCTGCCCTTATTTATTGCTTACAGTGCCAATCTGATTGACCCTCAATTAACCGCAAGCATCCTCTCTCAAGACAGCGAACAACTCATTCCAGAACTCATCAAAGCACATTTTCCGATGAGTGCACAGATTCTTTTCTATGGTGCATTAACAGGGGTCATCATGAGTACCTCCGCCAGCACCCTTCTTGCCCCTAGCTTAATGCTCAGTGAAAATATTTTCAAAGGATTATTTGCTACCCCCTTAACAGACAGACAACTGCTATTACTCACCCGCTCAGTTATTCTTGGTTTTGCAGTATTGGTTGCATTCTATGCGATATGGTCTCGCACACAAGACACAGGATTGCATGCGATGGTTGAAGCCGCTTATAAAGTCACACTGGTGGTTGCCTTCGTTCCTTTGGTTGCTGGATTGTTCTGGTCAAAAGCAACGACACAGGGTGCATGGTGGTCTGTTGTGTTTGGTTTATTGGCATGGATTTCTATGGAATTGCTTCACAGCGACTCACCTGTAGGCGCACAATGGTGGGGATTGATTGCCAGTACGCTTGGCATGCTCATTGGTAGCTGGTATCGCCCCGAAAGCATTCTTTATGCGGACAGAACCAGTTAATGGCTTACCTAATTCGCGCAAAAGAGTGTTAGAATAACCCGATTATTTTTGACCCAATTATTTTGATTGAGCTGACAGGAAAGACATGAGTAAAGCCAACATCCTCGTTATTGACGATGAACCAGATATTGCCAACACCATTCAAGAAATTCTAGAAGATGAAGGCTACCGTGTTGACACCGCTAATACGGGCAACCAAGGCAGAGAACTCGCCAATCGGAGTCATTACGACCTGCTATTACTTGACGTTTGGTTGCCTGATGTTGATGGTATTACGCTGTTAAAGGAGTTTTTGTCTCTACCCAGTGCACCTGCTATGGTGATGATGTCAGGACACGGCACCATTGAGACGGCTGTTGAGGCAACAAAACTGGGGGCGGTTAACTTTTTAGAAAAACCCTTATCGCTTTCTCGCTTATTAGCTACCGTAGAACACGCCCTCGACGAGCGAGAGCTTGCTCGAACCTTAGTGCATGGCGATGTGCCTAGCGATGAAGGTCCTCTTGGACGCTCACAAGCGATTAAAAACCTGCGCGAACACATTAAGAAACTGGCACCGCTCGATTCTCCCGTTCTTATAGAGGGGGAAACAGGCAGTGGCAAAAAACTCGCCGCCTACGCACTTCATCGCACCAGCCCTGCCCGCGGAAAACCCTTTGCGATTGTTACCGCCGCGCAACTCAATGATCCGATTACCTTCGCTGAGTGGGTTGGGGCAGAATCTGATGGTAAACTCATTCAAGCCAACGGTGGTAGCGTGGTGATTGAAGACATTGACACCCTCAACCCTCAACGACAAGAATGGTTGGAGCAGTGGTTGCGCACAGGGATGCCCAAACGCCTAGATGGACAGATGCTTTCTCTTTCCAGTAGAATTATCGTACTAACCAGAACAACCCTTGCCACACTGGTGACTCAACACAAGTTTCGCGATGATCTCTTTTACCGCTTATCCGTCTTAACCCTAAATGTGCCTGCACTGAGAGAGAGACGAGAAGACATTCCCGAGTTACTCGATCATTACATTGACTCTTTTGTCCGTCAACATGGCTTAAAGTATCGTCGTTTTAACATTGCGGCGCAAAACATTTTGCGTCAGCACCACTGGTCTGGCAATGTACGCGAACTTAAAAATCTCGTTCATCGCTTACTTCTGCTTGGTGGTGAAGAAAGCATCGGTGAAACAGAAATCATCCAAGCCCTCACCCCAACCGAACAAGAAAAAAGCGACCAACCCTGTCAATTAAACCTACAACTGCCCCTAAAAGAAGCGAGAGAAGCTTTTGAACGTGCCTACTTAAATCAACTGCTCATCAACACACAAGGCTCTGTTACCGATACTGCGCGATTGGCTGGTTTAGAGAGAACACATCTTTATCGCAAACTCAAGCAGCTGAATATTGACTTGCACGCTGTCTAACTAAAAACTTGTCGCTAAAGCCATGTTTTAGAATTGACTAACAACTAGATAACACGCTATAATAATTAAAATTTTACACTAAAAAACACAGGATCGTATAAAAGGAACCAATCATGCCCGTTATTACCCTACCCGATGGCTCACAACGCAGTTTCGATGCGCCAATTACCGTCATGCAATTGGCGGAAAGTATTGGAACGGGATTGGCGAAAGCATGTATCGCTGGTCGTATTAACGGTGAGTTGGTGGATGCTTGCGATCTGATCACAGAAGACAGCCAAGTCTCAATCATTACCATTAAAGATGCCGATGGTGTGCACATCATGCGTCATTCTTGTGCGCACTTATTGGGTCATGCCATCAAACAACTTTACCCAAGTGTGCAAATGGCGATCGGGCCTGTGATTGAAAACGGATTTTACTATGACGTTGATTTTGAGCGTTCTTTCACCGCTGAAGACCTTGAAGCCATCGAAAAACGCATGATGCAACTCGCCAAAACGGGTTATAAGGTCATCAAGCAGGTAACGCCTCGTGCTCAAGTATTGAACACCTTTACAGACAGAAATGAAGCATACAAGCTTGAATTGGTTAACGACATTCCAGAAACACAAACAGCGATGAATCTGTATCATCACGAAGAATATGTTGATATGTGTCGTGGTCCTCATGTGCCGAATATGACTTTCACAAAAGCCTTCAAACTCACCAAGGTTGCAGGGGCTTATTGGCGTGGCAACAGCAGTAACAAGATGTTACAGCGTATTTACGGTGTTGCTTTTGCTACCGAAAAAGAATTAAAAGACTACCTTGTGATGATGGAAGAAGCGGAAAAACGCGATCATCGTAAACTAGGTAGAGCTTTGGATTTGTTCCATTTTCATGAAGAAGCACCAGGGGCAGTGTTCTGGCATCCCAAAGGTTGGACGGTTTTCCAACAATTGATCAGTTATATGCGTCATCGTCAGCAAGAAGCGGGTTACGTTGAAATCAACACCCCAGACGTGATGGACAGAAGCCTATGGGAAACCTCTGGGCATTGGTTTAACTATCATGACAATATGTTTACCACCACCACAGAAGATGGTCGTGTGTTCGCACTTAAGCCGATGAATTGTCCGGGTGGCATGCTGATGTACGCGCAAGGACAAAAAAGCTACCGAGACTTACCGATTCGTATGGCTGAATTCGGTAAGGTTCACCGCTATGAACCTTCTGGAGCCTTGCATGGCTTGATGCGTGTCCGTCATTTCACGCAAGATGATGCGCATATTTTCTGTACCGAAGCACAAATGCCACAAGAGTGTCAGGACGTGGTGAAGTTGGTGCTAGACATTTACCAAGAGTTTGGTTTTGAAAACATTCATATCAAGCTATCAACACGCCCAGAAAACCGTATTGGTAGCGATGAAACTTGGGATATTTTAGAGGCGGCTTTAGCCAATGCTTTAGACGCTATGGGATTGCCTTACACCCTCTTCCCTGGAGAAGGTGCTTTCTATGGTCCTAAACTTGAGTTTGTGTTACGTGATGCCATCGGTCGTGATTGGCAGTGTGGCACACTCCAAGTTGACATGAGCTTACCAGAACGCTTTGATCTGTCTTACATTGATGACACCAACAACAAAAAGCGTCCTGTGATGTTACACCGCGCCTTGTTTGGTTCTTTAGAGCGTTTCTGTGGTATTTTAATCGAACACTATGCGGGTAGCTTCCCTGTTTGGTTGTCTCCTGTTCAGGCGGTAATTGTTCCAGTTTCGGGCGTTTTTGACGATTATGCTCAAAAAGTGGCTCAAGAAATGAGAAAAAATGGCTATCGTGTTGAATTAGACTTGAGAAATGAGAAATTAGGGTATAAAATTCGTGAATTAACTTTACAACGTGTTCCGTACCTTCTGGTGGTTGGTGAGCAAGAGCAAACCAATGGCTCAGTCGATGTTCGTGCACGCGGTGGAGAAAATCTTGGTAAACTTGATTTACCAAGTATGCTTGAGCGATTAGCGCAAGATGTGGCTCGTAAAGGTCGATCTGCCTAAATCGTGTTTCTGTCAATTTTCGTGGAGTAACGGTTATCAGTAAGCGTCCAGTGGTGCGAAGTACAGCACCAGAAGAAAGCGCTCGTAAAGAGCGTATTAATGGTGAGATTCGTTCAGCAAATGTTCGATTGATTGGTCCAGAAGGTGAACAACTTGGGATTGTGAAAATCGCAGAAGCCTTACGTGCGGCTGAGGAAGCAAATATGGATTTGGTGGAGATTGCGGCACAAGCTGATCCACCCGTATGTCGTGTGATGGACTACGGTAAATTCCAATTCCAACAGCAGAAAAAAGCGGCTGAAGCGAAAAAGAAACAGAAACAGATTCAAGTGAAAGAATTAAAGTTCCGCCCTGGAACTGAGGAAGGCGATTATCAGGTCAAGTTACGCAACCTGAAACGCTTTTTGGAAGAGGGCGACCGAGTCAAGGTCATTGTGTGGTTTCGCGGTCGTGAAATTGCGCATAAGGAACTGGGCTTGAAAGTGCTAGAGCGCATTCAAGTCGATGTAGAAGGGTTGGGTAGTATTGATCAAATGCCGAAGCTAGAAGGTCGTCAATTGATGATGATGATTATCCCGTCCAAAACTTAACCGAAACGCGCAAACAAGCAGTTTGCACAGCCATTCCTCAGTGCTGTAGTTTCATATTTCCATCAATGCGTAGCAGGAGGTTATTATGCCTAAGATGAAAACCAAAAGCAGTGCCGCGAAACGTTTTAAAAAAACGGGTTCTGGTCGCTTCAAATGTAAACAAGCCTACCTTCGTCATATTCTGACTAAGAAAAGCACTAAGCGCAAGCGTCAATTACGTGCACCAAACATGGTTCATGATAGCGACGTGAAATCAGTTATCCAAATGATGCCTTACGCATAAGTCGCAATCTAAAGTCAGGAGAATAAAATGGCAAGAGTTAAACGTGGTGTGATTGCACGTGCGCGTCACAAGAAAGTAATGGATGCGGCTAAGGGCTACCGTGGTCGTCGTAAGAATGTGTTCCGTGTTGCGACGCAAGCAGTAATCAAAGCTGGTCAATATGCTTACCGTGACCGTCGTCAAAAGAAACGTCAATTCCGCGCATTGTGGATTGCTCGTATCAATGCGGCAGTTCGTAGCCTAGACATGACTTACAGCAAGTTCATCAATGGCTTGAAGAAAGCAAATATCGAGATCGACCGTAAGGTATTGTCTGACATGGCAATTCACGATATGGCTGCCTTCACAGTGATTGCTCGTCAAGCTCAAGCGGCATTAGCTGGCTAATCTTGGTAGAGAGAATCTGGAACAGGGGTCTTTGACCCCTGTTTTAGTTTGTGCGATGGTTTTTTGAACATCTCTGTTATCACACCCATTTAAGAGTGCATCATGGATACAACCGATCTGTTAAACTCTGCCCTATCTGCCATTGCTCAGGCAGACTCTTTAGAGGCAATTGATCAGCTACGCGTCACCTACTTTGGTAAAAAAGGTAGTGTAACCGAACTCAGCAAACAATTAGGGCAAGCATCCCCCGAAGAAAAACCGATTCTAGGGGCAAAAGTCACCGCATTACGCCAATCGATCACCTCTGCTTTAGAAGAAAAACGTCAAACCCTAGCAGAAGCGGCGTTAGCACAAAAATTAGCGCAAGAGCGCATTGATGTTACCTTACCAGGTCGTCACTCAGAATTGGGAAGCCTGCATCCTGTTACCCTAACCATCGACCGTATTACCCAATGGTTCGCACAATTAGGCTTCAGTGTTGAACAAGGCCCTGAAATTGAAGATGATACCCATAATTTTGAAGCCCTCAATATTCCTAAAACGCATCCCGCCCGTGCGATGCACGACACTTTTTATTTTGACAGTGGTTTATTGTTAAGAACACATACTTCTCCCGTACAAATTCGTGCGATGGGAAAACAACAACCGCCATTACGCATCATGGCACCAGGTCGCGTGTATCGTTGCGATTCTGACCAAACCCATACGCCCATGTTCCATCAAATTGAAGGTTTGGTGGTTGAACCCAATGCGAATTTTGCTCAATTAAAAGCCTTGCTTGAATCCTTCTTGATTTACTTCTTTGAAGACGAAAACCTCAAGGTACGCTTCCGCCCTTCTTACTTTCCTTTCACTGAACCATCGGCAGAGGTTGATATTGCTACCGACTTGTTTGGTGGCCGTTGGGTTGAAGTATTAGGGTGCGGTATGGTACACCCCAATGTCCTCAATCATGTTGGTATTGATTCCGAAGCCTACACAGGCTTTGCCTTTGGGTTAGGCGTTGAACGCTTGGCGATGTTACGTTTTGGTATTCCTGACTTACGCATGATGTTCGATAACGATGTGCGTTTTTTACGTCAATTTCAAGCATAATCGGAGGCAGACATGAAATTCTCTTATCAATGGCTGACTTCAATGGTCAATACAGGCTGGGATTTAGACACCACTTGTGCCAAACTCAACGAATTAGGCTTAGAAGTCGAAGAAGTTACCCCTGTCTCAGCTGAGTTTAGCGGTATCGTGATCGGTAAGGTCTTAACCGTTGCACCACACCCCGATGCAGACAAACTCCGTGTGACAACCGTAGATGTTGGTCGTGACGCGCCTGTACAAATTGTTTGCGGCGCGGCAAATGTTCGTGAAGGCATGTTTGCACCGACGGCATTGGTCGGTGCGGTGTTACCAAACATCGCGATTAAAGAAGCCAAACTACGCGGCGTAGAATCCTTTGGGATGCTTTGCTCTGCGGGTGAGTTAGGGCTTGAAGGTATTCCTGCGGAAGGCTTATGGGACTTACCAACAGACTTAACCATCGGCATGGACATTCGTGAAGCCCTAGACCTGAATGATTATAGTATCGAAGTTTCTTTAACACCAAATCGCGCTGATGCACTCAGTGTATTAGGGATTGCGCGTGATTTATCCGCATTAAGCGGTGCAGAATTAACACCACCAACAGCTGACGCATTCAACGCCTCTATCTCAACGAATCATGATATTCAAATCTTAGCAAATGAGGCTTGCCCAAGTTATTTAGGGTGTGTGGTTGAAATGTCTGCTGAGGCAAAAACGCCCTTGTGGATGCAAGAGCGTTTGCGTCGTAGCGGATTGCGTTCATTAGGTCTATGGGTTGATGTTACCAACTACATTTTGCTCGAATTGGGACAACCCATGCACGCTTTCGACTTGAGCAAACTGCAAGGTGCCATTCAGGTTCGTTATACCAAAGCCGATGAAGCCCTCACTCTATTAGACGGCAAACAAGTCAGTTTGCAAGAAGACATGTTGGTCATCGCGGATGATCGTGGTGCAATTGCCCTCGCTGGTGTCATGGGTGGTGCGGACACAGCCGTTGACGACAATACCACGAAAGTTTTCCTAGAATGCGCTCATTTTACACCCGATGCCGTTGTTGGGCGAGCGCGTCGTTTGGGCTTGCATACTGACTCATCACACCGTTTTGAGCGTGGTGTTGATCCTTTATTGCCAAATCTTGCCATGAATCGTGCATTAGGGTTATTGGTATCCTTGGGACAAGCAAAAGTTAGCCCTCTGCTAGGTTCAGCACAACAAACCTTTACAGCAACACCAATCACCCTACGGAAAACACGCATTGAACGCCTGTTAGGGGTTGCCATTGCCGATGATCAGGTGGTACAACTGCTAACAGGTCTTGGCATGCTCGTTGAAGCTATCGCTGATGGCTGGCAAGTGACTGCGCCCAGCTGGCGTTTTGATATGGCAATCGAAGCAGATTTGATTGAAGAATTAGCCCGTATGTACGGCTTGGACAATCTGCCCAAATTGCCACTCTCTGCCACGGATATTGCTCCAGCCAGTCGCAATCAGTCAACGCAACAACTGAAAAAGCTCTTGGTCAGCAAAGGTTATCAAGAAGCCATTACTTATAGCTTTGTCGATGGTAAAGAACAAGCCCTTGTTGAACCAGAAATACAAGGAATTAACCTTGCTAATCCGATTGCTGAAACGCTCGGGCAAATGCGCGTTAGCCTGTGGACAGGATTGCTTTCTGCGGTGCGTTATAATCTTAATCGTCAGATGAAGCGCGTGCGTTTGTTTGAAACAGGATTGCGCTTCCTACCAGAATATGATGAACATCAACTACCCACGCAAATTCAAACCCTTGCTGGCGTTGCCTGTGGTTCTGCAAACGAAGTTCAATGGTCTTCTGCGGTTCGTCCTGTTGATTTTTACGATGTTAAAGGGGATCTTGAGGCTTTATTCAATTTAGCTGGCATTCGTCATGAAATCGAATTTAAGGCACAAACGCATCCTGCTCTACATCCAGGACAGAGTGCGGGTATTTATTACCAACAAAAACAGATAGGTTGGTTAGGAAATTTACATCCTTCTCTTGCAAATCAATTGGATATTGACACAAATGTGGTATTATTTAGCGTCGATTTGCAGCCGTTGAGCAATGCGCCTGCTAAATCCGCTTTTGCGGGCTTATCTAAGTTCCCTCTGGTCAAAAGAGACATTGCATTGGTGGTTGACCAGATGGTGAGTTATGAGCAATTGCACGACTTAGCACTCATGGTTAAACGTGAATGGTATTTGGGCGTTAGCCTATTTGATGTCTATGCAGGCAAAGGGTTGGCTGAAGGACAAAAGAGTTTAGCCATGTCGCTTTACTTTCAAGATTTACAGCGAACTCTAACCGATCAAGAAATTGAACAGTGTGTCACGGAAGTTGTCACAAATATTGCAAAAGAAACTGGTGCACAGTTGCGTACTTAATGATGGAGTTAACACAAGATGACAATTACTAAGGCAGAATTATCACAACGTATTAGTGATACTTTAGGCTTAAACAAACGCGAATCAAAAGACATAGTCGAGACTTTTTTCGAACAAGTTGGTGTTGTTTTAGAGACAGGTGAGAATGTTAAGTTATCAGGGTTTGGTAACTTTGAATTGCGTGATAAGCGTTCACGTCCAGGTCGAAATCCAAGAACTGGACAAGATGTGCCCATTACGGCACGTCGCGTGGTGACTTTCAAATCTGGTCAGAAACTCAGAGCCTTGGTAGAAGATGCAACCGTCAGCAACTAATGGCTTAGATGACTTTATCCCTGATAAAAAATACTTCACCATTGGGGAAATCAGTCATTTTACAGGCGTAAAGTCTCACGTACTACGTTATTGGGAGCAGGTAGTTCCGATGCTAGAACCGACTAAGCGTAGCGGTCGTCGCTATTACCAACGGCAAGATTTGCTGTTGGTAATGGAGATTGATCGTTTACTACATCAAGAAGGTCATACCCTACAAGGTGCTTTAAGCAAACTTAAGGTTCAGGGCTTACCAGAAGGCGTTGTCTTACCAGCCAAACCTGCGTTACGCGGCAAAAAACCGAATATCAACCTAGATAAGGTTGAAGCTCAAATTAAGCTGGTGTTGCGAAAACTACAACGCCATAATTTATCCGCGATCAGTCGTTGGGAAAATTTAGAGGCTTGATTTTTTACCGCACAAGCTTTATAATGGAAAAATGTTCGGGGTATGGCGCAGCCTGGTAGCGCACTTGCATGGGGTGCAAGGGGTCGTAGGTTCAAATCCTGCTATCCCGACCAATTAA
>CAZLOM010000041.1:0-14264 GCA_964561185.1 uncultured Piscirickettsiaceae bacterium | reverse complement strand
GCAAGTCTTTTGGGGACAGCTATCGTTTTTGGCGCGACAACGAGGCGCATTGAGGAAAGATGATGATTACAAAAGAAAACTTAAAAGAACTCCTGCTAACGCATCTTAATTTTACCTTACAAGATGAAGTGTGTACTAAGCACTTTTCTTCTTTTGATTGTGTGCTACAAGTTGATTTTAAGGCTGAAAAGCTAATCTATCCTATTGAGAAAGGGTTTGTTGTCAACGAAAACCAAACCTGTAACTTTTCCAGTCCCGAAAATTTTGTTGTCTTTGAGTGCGTGCATCGCTTGCTCAATCAAGGCTATCACCCTCAGCATATCGAACTAGAACCGCGTTGGAAATTGGGGCATAGTGCCAAAAGTGGACGTGCTGATATTTTAGTTAAAAATCAACAAAATGAGCCTTTGCTGATTATTGAGTGCAAAACTGCGGGTAGCGAGTTTACTAAAGCATGGAAAGATACGCTTGAAGATGGTGCTCAGTTATTGAGTTATTTTCAACAAGAAAGAGCGATTGCGTTTGTTTGCCTCTATGCTAGTGGTGTTGAAAATGATGAAGTTAAACTCTATCAGCAAATTATTTCGCTCAAAGACAATGAAAAAATTCTTTCAGAAAATAGCACCTTAAAAAGTTTTGCTCAAGCCAATAATGTTGAGGAGTTATTTAAGGTTTGGAAAGAAACTTATCAGCAAGAATCTACTCAAAAAGGTATTTTTGAAAGCAATATTCTGCCTTATCATATCGGCAAGAATAAATATACCTTAGATATTGATACAAAAGTGGTTGATGTCAGTGATAAAAAAAGAAAGTATCATGATTTTAGAAGTATTTTGCGTAAATATAATGTGTCGCGTCGAGAAAATGCTTTTGAAGTGCTAGTAAATCTGTTTTTATGTAAAATTGTTGATGAGCGATACCATCAAGATGATCTAAAGTTTTATTGGAAAGGGATTGCCTATGATAACTACTATGATCTTGTGGATCGCTTACAAGCCTTATATCATTATGGAATGAAAGAGTTCTTAAAGCAAGATATTGTTTATATTAGTGATCAACAGATTGATGATGCGTTTTGGGCGGCTTCACGAAATGCAACCAAAGATACCATTAAAGCAATGTTTAGACAGTTGAAATTTTTCAAAGGGTTAGATTTTGAATTTATTAAAGTTCATAATCAAAAACAGTTTGAAAAGAATGCTGAAATTCTGATTGAAATGATCAAAATGTGGCAAGGTCTTCGCCTACTTAGTACAGGACAAAATCAGTTTTTAGGGGATATGTTCGAGTTTTTCCTTGATAATGGCATTAAACAAAGCGAAGGACAGTTTTTTACGCCAGTACCTATTTGCAAGTTTGTTGTTGCCTCTTTGCCTTTAGAGCAAGCAATTATGAACAGTAATGAGCCTTTGAAAACCATTGATTATGCGTGCGGTGCGGGTCATTTCTTAAACGAGTATGCGCTCAGTATTGCACCGCTGGTTGAAGAACATAAACAAGCCGACATTACCCAATACTATAAAGCTATCTTTGGTATCGAAAAAGAAGATCGACTTGCTAAAGTAGCTAAGGTATCGGCGTTTATGTATGGTCAGGATGATATTACTATTATCGAAAATGATGCACTTGACCAACATGATCATATTAAGTCTGATAGTTTCGATTGCTTGATTGCGAATCCGCCCTTTGCGGTTGAAGACTTTTTACTTACTTTACCTGATGAGGTGAGGAAAAGTTATAGCCTATTTGAAACCGTCAACGATACAAGTAATAAAAACATTCAGTGTTTCTTTTTAGAGCGAGCGCAACAATTGCTTGCCCCTAATGGTATTACGGGTATTATTGTTCCTTCTTCTATTCTCAATAATTCTGATAATACGCATATTAAAACGCGTGAAATTTTATTACAGTCTTTTGATTTTATTTCGATTGTCGAATTGGGTAGTGGTACATTTGGTAAAACAGGCACTAATACAGTCGTGTTATTTATGCGTCGTAAAGCGCATAATCCTACTCAGGCACGACAATTTATCAATCGGGTGAATGATTTTTTTGATCATTGGCAAAAAGAGAAGCATAATAATAGCTATCCCTATCATGATCTTGGTATTGTTGAAGTTTATTGCCAGTATTTAGGTATTGCTTTTGATGCTTATCAGTCGTTATTACAAAATGAATATAACGAAGTATTGTTTTCTCATGAACTGTTTGCTGAGTATCAAAAAGCATTTGATAATAGTAATGTTATTAAAATCCTAAAAGGACAAAAACAGTTTAAGGCGAAATCGGAGGATGAACAAACGCAAGAATTGCAAAAACGCTTGCTTGAGTTTGTGATTGCCATTGAAAAAGATAAGTTATTTTATTTTATGTTAGCCAAAGCCAATCCAGTTTCTGTGTTAGTGGTAAAAAGTCCAAGCGATAATAAGGAACAAAAGTCATTTTTAGGTTATGAGTGGAGTGGTGCAAAAGGGAGTGAGGGTATTAAATATACCGCTGGTGAAAGTGTGTATGATATGGTTACGCCTTTATACAATCCCAATAACCGCAACGATGAAACCAAAATTAACAAACTGATTAGTGATAATTTTAATGGTACAAGCACATCCATTCCCGAAGCCTTAACAGAATATGTTAGTCGTGTTCATTTAGTGGATATGCTCGACTTCTCACGGGTAGAGTTTAATAAAGCGATTAGCCTAAATGCCAGTAAGAAGGTGGAAATTGAGAGTCAATATCCGCTTGCTAAATTAGGTGATATTCAACAATTACTTAAACGTGGAAAATCTACTAAATATGGCGAGTCTAGCATTCAAATTATTAAATCTGGTCAAGCCAGAGGCTATCAATATTTTGACTTTAAAGAAAAATATTTCACATCTACAGATTTTATTGTCGATGAAAGAAAACTTAAAAAAGGTGATTTGCTTATTAATTCTACAGGGGTTGGTACAGCAGGTAGAGTAACACTATTTAACTTGGATGGTGATTATGTTGTCGATAGTCATATAACCATTTTAAGATTAACAGATACTGTATTAGCCAATTATTGTTTAGAAGTACTCGCTACTTTAATAGGATTTAAAACTATTGAAAAAATGGCAAATGGTGCAAGTGGTCAAATTGAATTAACATTAGAAACCATTAGCAATATAAAAATCCCCCTTCCACCAATTGATATTCAACAGCAAATTGTTGATGAATGCCAAACGGTTGATAATGAAGTTGCCAGTGCTAAAGCGAGTATTGCTCAAGCGAAAAGTGATATTGAGCAGATTATGGGAAGTGTTCATGGTGCTAACCATCAATTAGTTAAGTTAGGTGATATAACCACTAAAATAGGGAGCGGTGCAACGCCTACTGGTGGTGAAAGTGCTTATAAAGAAAGTGGTATTACCTTAATTCGCAGTATGAATGTTTATGATAATGAATTTAATACCAAAGGACTGGCATTTATTGACGAAGAACAAGCTAAGAAATTAAATAATGTAACGGTAGAGGAAAACGATATTTTATTTAATATTACAGGTGCATCTGTTGCCCGTTGTTGTATTGTTCCTAATGAGCATTTGCCTGCTCGAGTAAACCAACATGTTGCAATTATTCGCTTAACGTCTGGCATATTGGCAAAATATGTTCAAAAAATTCTTGTAAGCGAAACATCTAAAAAAGTGCTATTGCATGATGCAAGTGGCGCAAGTACACGAGAAGCAATCACTAAAACTATGCTAGAAGAGTTCAAAATTCCACTACCAACCCTAGCAGAACAAAAAAACATCGTTGAAAAAATCGAAGCCTTAGAAACTAAAATCACTAAAGCGCAAGCAGTGATTGATGCTAGTAAAGCACGTAAAGAAGCTGTACTCAGAAAGTATTTGTAAGAAAGCAAATGCCCTACCTTATTTTCAGGGTAATCGCATGAAAATGTCAACATAGTAGGTATGAACCTCACCCGCGCTAACGCGCGGAGAGGATTGTGTAACTATTTTGAGCGATTGTCTTGTTATAACGCCTCAGCGATCACGAGTCCGTTATAATTTATAACGTCTGGTGGCATCGCGTTGATCGTAGCTGGCGCGTGTTGCCCCATCTTTATAGGTAGCATTCAAGAATTTTTGCTCATCGGCTAGGGTGTTTTCGTCAATTTCACGCCACCAATGCTTATTAGCTCCTGAACTACGACCATCATCAAAGCGATAACCGCGCGTGCGGAGAATGTCTTTAACTTCAATCGGTGCGCCCCATGCTCTGACCATGACCGTACGACGTGCCGAACGCTTGAGCAACCCTTTTAACAATTCTGGACGCTGATAAAACAACCAAGCCATCGCAAAACAATCGGTTAACGCACGGTGTCCTTCATAAAAGTACCCCAAACGATAGAGCATATACTCTAATTTGCCCGACTCAAAGCCAGCTTCTCGCCATTGCATATCATAGAAAGAGCAAGCCCAAGCCTTATCATCAAGGTCAGGAAAACGGCGATCAAAAAAAGCACGATCAAAAGCCGCATTATGACTCATCACCAAACTGGCGTGCGACATCCATTCAGCCACAGCAGTGTCATCAAAACGATGTCCGTTTACTTCCTCTTGAGAAATACCATGAATACGGAAACTTTCATCCGAAATGGGCACACCGCAATCTTCGAGCGCGTCGTACTTGCTCGAAATCATCACCAGTTTTCCTGTTTCGGGTTGATAGCGTACCGCCAACATACCCAGCTCAATAATGCCATCTTTAACCTTATCTATGCCTGTTGTCTCGGTATCTAACAAGATCAAATAGGCATCATCATCGCTGGGCTCTGCCAACAAGAGGGGTAATGCAGTTTGATCCGACCAAGGCATTCTTTCCAATAGACGAAAATCATTAGGGTTGGCTTCGATGTCAGTACAACGTGTTAAGGGAAAAGGCTGGGCAAATAATGGCATAACTTAGGGCTCTCTATTCAGCGAATGAAAAAATGGTTTTCGATTATAACAGAAGCAGAGACTTTTGAGCGATGGATTGGCTGATAAAAACAAAGGCTAAGTCTGCCGATTCTGTTGCTTATTCTACTGATTCTGCCTGTCTTCTGGCTTGACAGACAGGGCAGTCAGGGTCTTGCGTTAAGCGCATTTTGCGATGTGTCATGGTCAAGCCATCAAATAACAGCACCTCACCGATCAAACTGGGTCGCCCCAATAAAACTTTAACCGCTTCCAGTGCTTGTAATAAACCAATAGCACCAACCACAGGGGCAACAATCCCTTGGGCATCACAGGTTTCTCCTCCTTCAATCGCCAGAGGGTCAAAACAATGATAACAAGGCGTATTGACCTCTCGTCCATCAAATACGGTTACTTGACCTTCCCAACGAATGGCCGCGGCTGAAACTAAGGGTTTTTTTGCTTGCATGGCGACCTGATTGATCAAGGCGCGTGATAAGCCATTGTCCGTACAATCAATGACCAGATCCACTTGCTGACAAAGTTCAAACAAAGCCGACTCGGTTAAAAAAGCGTTCACAGCAACTATTTCAACATGAGGGTTAATCTCTGCTAGGGTTTGTTTGGCAGAATCCACTTTGCTCATGCCCAAACGATCTTGTCGATGAATGATTTGTCTTTGTAAATTACTTTCCTCGACCACATCAAAATCCACCAGCGTCAGCTTACCCACGCCAGCCGCCGCAAGATACAAGCTCACAGGCGAACCCAATCCTCCCAGCCCGATGATGAGCGCATGACTCTTGACCAAGGTTTCTTGCCCTGCCAATCCAATTTGTGGCAAACGAATTTGACGATCATAACGGGCGGTTAATGTTTCATTCATATATGAGAGAGGACTCCTGAGTTGGGGCAAGATAGACCGCTTGTGTGACACGATCATTTTCCCCTAGGTCTTGAAAGGTTTGAATTTGCGTAAAACCATGATCTTGCAAACAGGCTCTAACCGCTTGCGCTTGATCATAGCCATGCTCTAGCAACAAATAACCACCTGACACCAACCACTTGGGTGCCTCTTGTGCCAGTTCTCGAATGGCATCTAACCCATCCGCACCACTGGTGAGGGCTTGTATGGGTTCAAAAGGAAGCCCTGTGTGACCTAAATGAGGGTCATTGTCAGCAATATAAGGAGGGTTGCTGACAATTAAGGCGAATTTTGTAGGCTCAAGTTGAGAAAACCAATGACTTTGTTGAAAATGCACCTCAACCCCGTTGTCCAAGGCATTTTGTCGTGCTACTGATAGCGCGTCAGTACTCACATCAATGGCGAATACTTGGCATTGCTGACAATGTGAGGCGAGGGCAATCGCAATCGCACCAGAGCCAGTACCCATATCTAACACACGGGGGACAGCAGAGGCATCAGCCGTCTTTGTCGTTTGTTCAGTCAATACCGCTAAGGCTAAATCAACCAACAACTCAGTATCCGCGCGTGGAATTAACACCGCGGGAGACACCGACAAAGGCAACCCATAAAATTCTGTTTGCCCCAAGAGATAAGCCAAAGGCTCTCCTTGCGCACGACGCGCTTGCCAAGCACCTAACTGTTGAACCTGATCATCCGTTAATTGTTGATGATCATTCATCAGCAGGTAAGCACGCCCTACGCCCAACAAATGGCGTAACATCCATTCCGCTTCTCGTTTCGCCTCAGGCTCGGGCAGTACCTCTCTTAGCCAAGCCTGTGCCTGTGAGAGTTGCATGATTAGCGTTCGATACAGGGTTGTGTTTGGGCAATTTTAGCCGATAACAAGGTCAACACCTGCGTGACCTTGGTTGTATGCGTCGCTAACTGAGCCTCTAATAGGGGGGTTAACTGATGTTCTGCGACCAAGGAGGCAATATCCTTAAATAAGGTGTCAAGCATACAGGTGATTTGTGAATAGGTTGGTGGCGGTTCGTTGTGGGTTGCCTGAATCATAATCAATCCACTTTTGGTTTGTGCATTGGGGTTCGATAACATGCCATTAATCAACCACTCTAAACGCTTATCGTTTGCGGATAAAAATCCTGCCAATTCTAATAAAATCAACACATACTCAGCAATTGCTTTTGGGTTAACGAAGAAAGCAGAATAACTAAATTGTTCTGACTGCTTCATGTCCTCAATAATTGCCTGTGAGCGCATTTCAGCCAGTTCAAAACGATCTGAGCCTAAAGAAATCTTAATTTTTTCAATAAAGTGTAATACCCAAACTGAATTGACTTGTGATTGCTTGTTGCGATGATGGCACGCCTGTGACAAGTAATGGGCAAAAATACGCTGAAAATCACTTTCTTTTTCAACCGCCAGATGCAAGGTAGAAATACATTGATGGCAAGACTTACTCTTGATTTGACTGAGCACTGACAGGTCTCGTGTGACTTCTTTTGCAATTTTGAGTGCCGAGGTTAAATTGATCTTCTGCTGTTCATCAACTTGCGTTTTCAGCTTAGAAAATAACGCCAAAAACAATCGCTCTGCCTGAAAGCTTAACAGCTCCATTTCCGTATTGAACTGCTCTACTGAGGCATCGCTACTCTGTCCATCAGCCATTAACGGATGGTAATTTGGTTGATCTTCTGCCATCTTAATTCCCTTTTTTTGTCCACGACTAAGGTTATCAAACCCAATCTCGCTAATGATCCTATCCAATTCAGAAATATAACACAATTATGAGGGATTTTGCTAATTTTGTCCTTGCAAATCGCACGAATCATCCTTATATACCTACATATTGTTCATAGCCGAATGCTTTGCTTATTCGATACTCAACCTCATTACCTTTTTATTTAGAAGAACGCATCATGAAAGACAATACCGAAGACAAAGACCTCCCCATCGAAACAACAGAAACTTCAGAGGAAGCTTCAGAAGGTGAGGAAAGTGTTGCAACAGAATCAGAGTCAGAAACAGAGGGCATGGAAGCAGAAGCGCAGTTCGTTTATCATGAAGACAAGGATAACAATAACACCACAGAAGTCTCCTTACATGATCATCACAACCTACCTGATCATATTTTCATGATTCCCATTCGTGAGCGTCCTTTTTTCCCCCGTCAGAGTTTGCCTGTGGTGTTGAATAAGGAACTTTGGCTAGAAACCTTCAAGAAAATTGAACGCAGCAAACAGTGGTTAATTGGGTTTGTCTATGCACCCGGTGCCAACGAGCAAACCAAGCCTGAGCAGTTCAGTGAAATCGGAACCTTGGTTCGTATTCATCACCCTCGTATTAACGAAGATCGTATTCAGTTTATTGCCGAAGGCGTGAGTCGCTTCAAAATTGATCATTGGATCTCCGAAGGCGCACCTTTCCGCGCGGCCATTAGCTATCCCGAAGACCTTAATGAAGACAATGAAGAGGAAAACAAAGCCTATACCATGGCAATTCTGTCCATTTTGCGAGAGATGGTTCCGCTCAACCCTTTATTTGGGGAAGAAATTAAGCTTTTTCTAAGTCGTTTTAGTTTTAATGATACGGCACAACTGGCTGATTTTGTGGCAGGGCTAACAACCGCGCAAGGCGATGAATTGCAAGAAATTCTAGCTTTGTTTAATGTCACTCAGAGGTTGGATAAGGTGCACCTTTTATTCAAACAAGAGTTAGAAATTGCCAAGCTACAATACAACATTCGTGAACGGGTCGAAGATAACCTAAATGATCAACAACGTAAGTTTTTCTTGCGTCAACAGCTCAAAGAAATTCAAGAAGAGCTCGGTATTGTTAAGGATGATCGAGCGGTGGATGTCGAAAAATTCGAAGCAAGACTGAGCAAACTCACTTTACCCGAAGAAGCAGATACTAAAGTAAAAGACGAGCTTGAAAAACTCAGCATTTTAGAGCCGCAATCTTCAGAGTATGGCGTGACGCGTAACTGGCTGGATTGGATGACCCAATTGCCTTGGGGTATTCATAGCAAAGATCAACTCGACTTGCCCAAAGCGCGTAAGGTGTTAGACAAGCATCATGATGCACTCGATGACGTTAAAGACCGCATCAATGAGTTTTTAGCCGTTGGGGCTTTAAAAGGTGAGATTTCAGGGTCGATCATTTTGCTGGTAGGACCACCAGGGGTGGGTAAGACCTCTATCGGTAAATCTATTGCGGAAGCCTTGGGGCGTGAGTTTTACCGTTTCTCGGTAGGGGGAATGCGTGACGAGGCAGAAATCAAAGGACACAGACGTACCTATATTGGTGCCTTACCTGGTAAAATCGTGCAGGCGTTAAAACAATGCCAAACCAGCAATCCTGTCATTATGCTCGATGAAATTGATAAAATTGGTGCGTCCTACCAAGGCGATCCAGCCTCTGCCTTGTTAGAGGTGCTTGATCCTGAACAAAATCATGACTTCTTAGACCATTATTTGGATACCCGTCTTGATCTTTCAAAAGTCTTGTTTATCTGTACCGCCAACCAACTAGACACCATTCCCGCGCCTTTGCGTGATCGCATGGAAATCATTCGCTTGTCTGGTTATATCACCGAAGAGAAAATTCGTATTGCCAAACGCCACCTCTGGCCAAGCCTGCTTAAATCAGCGGGTATCAGTGCTAAGGTGCTGGAAATTACCCCGCCTGCCATTCATCATGTCATTGAGGGTTATGCGCGTGAAGCTGGGGTGCGTAATTTGAAAAAACTACTCGAACGCATCATTCGTAAACAAGCGGTTAAGTTGGTGAATGGTGAAATCGAACACGCCAGAATCCATGTTAAAGACATTGAAGACAGTCTAGGTCATCCTAAATTTAATGCTGAAAAGCCTGAATACCAAATTGGGGTAACCACGGGATTGGCTTGGACAGCCATGGGCGGCGCGACATTGAATATCGAAGCAAGTCGCATTCATACGTTGAACCGCGGCTTTCAATTGTCGGGTCAGCTTGGGAAGGTGATGCAAGAGTCAGCGAATATCGCTTATAGCTATATCAGTTCCAACCTGAGTCGTTATCAAGGCGACCCGAAATTCTTTGATGAAGCCTTTGTGCATCTGCATGTCCCCGATGGGGCAACCCCTAAAGATGGTCCCTCGGCTGGTGTGACCATGGCAACCGCCTTGTTGTCATTGGCGCGTAATGAACGCTTGAAAATGCCCCTAGCCATGACGGGAGAGTTGAGTTTAACAGGTCAGGTATTGCCTGTGGGTGGTATTCGAGAGAAAGTCATTGCTGCAAGACGGGTTGGCTTAAAAACGATTATTCTACCAAATGACAATCGCCATGATTTTGATGAGTTACCTAGCTATCTCAAAGAAGGGTTAAGTGTGCATTTTGCCAAGCATTTTGAAGATGTGGTGAAACTCGCCTTTACGGTACGTCCACGCACGCCGAGTAATAACGCTGGTAATGCTGGCGAGCGTCGAACCCCCCCTCATAATGCGCGTCGTCGAGCAACGCAACAACGCTCGAAAACGCAACAACCTACGCAAATTATAAAATAGGATCTCAAAAAGCTGGTGCGTTAACGACTCACGCCTGAGATGTGACGCACAGCCTTTTCAACAGCGGATTGTAATAAGGGAAATTGTAGTGGCTTACTAAGAAAGGCGTTCATTCCCACCTCAGCGCAAGCACGCTGATCATCAGCAAAAGCATTTGCAGTTAATGCAATAATGTATGGCTGATCTATATGTTGTAATTCTCGAATATGACGCGTGGCAGTTAAGCCATCCATCACAGGCATCTGCATATCCATAAAAACCAATTGATACAGATTTTGCATGACCATTTCAACCGCCTGCTCACCATTAACGGCAAGATCAGGTTTAAAACCAATGCGCTCTAATAGTTTTCTTGCCAACAATTGGTTGACAGGATTATCCTCTACAAGCAGTACATGAATGCCTCGCAAGAGCAGTTCAGATAATTCACCAGAATCCTCTGCCGATAATGTAGAGACAGCTTGGGTTGCTTCAACCGCAAAAGTGAAGTGAAAGGTCGAACCTTCTCCTTCCTGACTTTCTACCCAAATACGTCCATCCATCAATTCAGTCAATTGGGCACAAATCGCCAATCCCAATCCAGTGCCGCCAAACTCACGGGTAATCGAAGCATCCACCTGAGAAAAGGCAGAAAACAATCGCCCTAAGGCTTCCTGCGGGATACCGATTCCTGTATCAGAAACCTGCGCGTGATACAAACGACCATCTTCTATATGTTCGACACGCACAATCACGCCACCCTGAGTTGTAAATTTAATGGCATTAGAGATAAGGTTTGAAAAAATTTGTCGAATGCGGGTAGGATCACCAATGACGAAAGGTGCTAATCTAGGATCAAACTCAATGGTTAAAAAAATGCCTTTCGCATTAGATTGTGCTTGAAACATATCGTACAAGTCTTCAACCAACTGCTTCAAGTTAAAAGGAACCTTTTCTAACTCTAGCTTACCCGCTTCGATTTTAGAGAAATCTAAAATATCATTCAGAATGATTAATAGCGAATTACCGCTGTTTTTGAGTACTCGTAAAAAGTGTGTTTGCTCATCGGTTAAATTCGTTGCCAACAACAGATCGGTCATGCCAAGAACGCCATTCATCGGTGTTCTAATTTCATGACTCATTGCCGCTAAAAATAAACTTTTCGCCATAGAAGCCTTTTGCGCTTCAGCCAAGGCAATATTCAGTTCTCGTGTACGTTGCTCAACCAGCACCTCTAACTCACCAGCAAAGGTTTTTAATTGCATATTAGCGTTATACAACTCAAGACTTTTTTCTTCAAGCAGTCTCTCAGCCTCTTTACGCGCTACTTTTTCTCTCTGCAAGCGGCGTTCGTATTTCTGTGTAACTTGTTGTAACTCTGGTGATGACTCAGGTGTTTCTGACATAAAATAACTATTCACTCACGATCACAAAGAGAGTCCCACCAGCTACCACTTCACGGGTAATACTAAGTTGATTCCCAAAATAACGACCGCAACCAATGATTAACCCCTCAGCCAAATCATCAAAATGACGATCAGAGCGATAAATCATGCTTAAACGATTTCCCTCTCGCACACAGTCAAAACGAGGCAAGGTGGCATCAGGATAAAGCTTTAAGACTTGAGGGTGAATAATACTTTCAACACTTTCTAAGAAGGTTAGTGCATCAGGAACCCCTTGAAAGAAAACCGTAAAGTTTTTCGCAAAAACCGAAAATACGTGTTCCCCAAAAGTACGAACCAAATCAGGAACCGCAATACCTGAACGCTTAGACAGTGCGACAACCATAGCAACCAGTTCAGTATGATCGTATGTACCGACAGCGGTATAAGCCCCTCCAGAAGGAAGATCAGCATCATCAATAATATCATCAACCATATCTGCTGAAAATTTATCTTCGACCATTTGCAGAAACTCAGTAAACACCATGCCTTTCATCATCAACTCCTTTTGGGATTCGTTGTAATCTATGATGTGATTATACGATGATTAGAATATAACAAACAACTACACGAGATACAAAAATACAACAATCCACTTAGCAATAAAATTACGCTAATATATAGCAGGCCACAAAGGCGTGTTGACAAACACGGTGACACCTCAAAAGCGTCTATCGACAACAAACAACACTCAGCAGGACTTAACACTACTTAATTGAGCAAAAAAATAAAGGATATGGTTTTTTTCTGATAGAATACCCCCCTCATTAGGACATAAAAGGGAGGAAGTCAGCGATGTTAAATCAGATCTCTCATCTGCACACATCTCACCAATTACTGAATAAAATAAAGCTCAATTGTGTCGTTATTACGCTGAGTCTGTCACTCAGTAATGTTGCGCTGGCACAACCTGTTGTTGTCCCAGACCCACCACAGTTGGCGGCAAAGGCGTGGGCAATGATTGATTTTGATAGTGGCAAGGTACTAGCCGCACACAATGCTGATGAAAGGATAGAGCCTGCCTCCATTACCAAAGTGATGACCAGCTACATTGTGATGCGAGAAATTCAAGAGCATCGTTTAAGCATCACTGATTCCGCGCCCATTTCAGCCAACGCATGGAAACAAGATGGTTCTCGTTCGTTTGTGAATGTTGGTACACAAGTACCTATTGATGTTCTTGTAAAAGGCATGATTATTCAATCAGGTAATGATTCTAGTGTGGCATTGGCAGAAAAAATTGCAGGGACAGAGGAAGCCTTTGTTGCTCAAATGAATACGCAAGCGAAACGTCTTGGTATGAATCAAACCAATTTTATGAATGCCACTGGCTTGCCAGACGCAAATCATTACTCAACAGCCAATGATCTGCTCAAGCTTGCACGCGCTTTTATTAAAGATTATCCAGAAGACTATAAAATTTATTCTCAAAAAGAGTTTGTTTGGAACAAAATCAAACAAAACAATCGCAACCGCTTGCTTTGGCAAGATGAATCGGTTGATGGTATGAAAACAGGTCATACCCAGAGTGCTGGCTATTGCTTGGTTGCATCAGCCAAACGTGGCGATATGCGCCTGATCACCGTTATTTTAGGCACGGAGAGTGAAAAGGCGCGTGCGCAGGAAACCCAAAAACTGCTGAACTATGGTTTTCGTTTTTATGAAACACATCGCCTCTACGACCCAGAACAGACATTAAGCACCGTTCGTGTCTGGCGTGGTGAAGCAGATCAAGCCAATGTTGGTACTGAGTCTTCGTTGCACCTGACCATTCCTCGAGGTCACTACGAACAGCTTAAACCAGTCATGGAGATCAAACCAAGCCTTGCCGCGCCGCTTCATAAAGGTGATGTGGTCGGTAGTTTATCGGTTAAACTCGATGAAGAAACCATTGCTAAGGTTAACCTTGTCATTAAAGAAGATGTTCCTAGGGGAAGTCTGTTCAAGCAAGGCTTAGATCAGATTCGGTTGCTCTTGGGCATGGAAAAATCTTAATGCTCACCACTCACACCATCATTCATGCAAAATAATACAGGTAGTTAAAATGACCACTAAGCTATTACCAGAAGATCCGAAAGAATCACTATTTGAGTTTCCCTGTAGCTTTTCAGTCAAAGCAATGGGGAAAAGTCATGACCAGTTTGAGTCGTTAGTTGTTGCTCTTGTAAGTCAGCATGTGCCTGACCTACCAGAAAGTTCTACAAAAGTTCGTCAATCGAAAGAAAGTAATTTTATGGCTGTCACCGTCACCTTTACCGCTGTTAGCCGTGAACAATTAGATGATGTTTATCGTGCGTTATCAGGGCATCCAGAAGTGTTGATGGCGATTTAACTAAGGGGGAGGATGTCAATGTTCAGAGTCTGCGACTCAGCATTATCCCACCACCAATGTCTGGAGAGGCTTCATTGATTCCGCGATAGAGGTAGGATT